>JAGWZR010000032.1 GCA_018968795.1 Planctomycetota bacterium
TTAACTGCCCCGCCGTCACTATCCCCACTATGCCAAGGGCAGCTATTAAACCTAATTTTAACCCTTTTTTCATCTTCTCTATCCTCCTATAACCTAGATATACTCATAATAGTACAATTCCTATCGTCCGCAACCTTTTCCCTATTAATCTACCGGCGTCCTTATAACCGTCACGTTGTTAGAAAAATAGTTGGCTGCATAGCAGAACTTGCCATCCGGTGACAAGCATACTGAACTAGGACCAAGCCCTGTTGGCACCCTGGCTACTAAATAATCCCTTACTAATCCAAGGTCATCTCTCAGATAATCGAGTTCCGCCTGTGAATTCCCACGAACGATATTCAATACCTTGTTCATATCCAATATCGTTACCCGATGCATGCCCCTTACACCAATATACAAATATCTCCCCTTCGGGTCCATCGCCAAACCATAAGGATTACCATCATAATTGTTGAGCTCATCTAATGGCAATCTTGCCACCTTACCACCCGCTTTGGTCTCCAATACCGCTATGTTGTTCGTAAATACCTCGCCATTCTCAGCCTCGCACACAGGCAACCAGTTCTTCGGACTCTCATAGGTCACTGCCACATACTGACCATCCGGCGTGTATACAACATCCCTTAAATTGGAACTCTCCCTGATCACCCTCTTCTCCGTTACCTTACCACTGGCTACATCAATAAAGTTGACGCTCCTGTTGATCGACCCTACCGTGTCATTGATTACTGCCAGTGTCTTGCCGTCCGGTGATATGTCCAATGTCCTTGGACCATAATCACTCGTATAAATAGACCTGACCTTCTCCATCCTGCCCGTATCGATCACATCTACCGTGTTCCACATGTTCCCTGAACACGCCACATACGCCGTCTTACCATCCTTGGAAATCTTTATCCCGCTTGGCCAGTCTCCTACCTTGATCTCCTTAATGGCCTGCTTCCTGGCTATGTCTATCACCGATACGCTGTCACTCTCCGCATTGCATACATACAAAAACGCACCATCAGGCGTCGGAGCCGCAGCCTCCGGCTGCACCTGCACCGCTACCTCTCCCACTACCTTCTGACTCTTCACATCAACGAACGTCACGCTGTGACCCGACTGGTTCACCACAAATAACGTCCCGCCATCCGGCGACGTTATGACAAAAAACGGCGATGGCATATCCGTCTTCACATGCGTACCCTGGATAAACCCCGCACTCGCTACCCCTCCCACCAGCAATGACGCACCTACCACCAACGCCCCTATTAGTCCCTTTCCTTTCATCACTTTACCTTACCTCCATCTTCAATATTCCAAAGAGTTATACACTAGAACCATCAATTAACACGCACATCATTTACCTCTCAAAATATGAAATTACATCTTCCTCCTTTCAAAAAAATTTACATATTAACATTAAACAAATAACCTTTAATATAAGATTGGGCAATATCATATAATTCAATATCATATAATTCATTGTTATATTCGGTAAGGTCCGAGGGTAAGCAATAATTATACCACTTCTACCATACTTAAAAATATTCAGCATAACTATCGACAAAGACGAATGTTTGTGTAAATTGTAAATGAAATGATTGTTTATAGAAAAAGACTACAAATGGTCATTTATAAAGTAGACCTGATTAAAATTAAAGTTCTAACTATTTGAATACTTATAATATATGAGAAGTGGCTATTTGTGGACAGGGAAAGTCGTAGAAATGTCTTTTTTATAATGCTTTTTCGAATAATTGCAACTTGATCAATCTATTACGAAGTGTTGTTCTTGGAACCCCTAACAACTCTGCCATTTTTACTTGATTGCCATTTGCTTTTTGATGCGCCCATTGGATGAGTTTTTTTTCAACCTCCGTAAGCGTTTCTTGCAAACTTATCGTTTGTTTATTAGATAAATCCATCGACAACAAGTCTGCGTGTATGTCAATTCTTCTTAAATATTCTGGGAGCGTCTCTAATGAAATACCTTTTGATTCAGAAAATGCAACGGCGTGTTCAATAACGTTCTCAAGCTCTCTGACATTGCCAGGCCAATTATACGCGAAAAGGGCATTTAAGGCATCTTGCGAAACATCAGGCAAAGCATCTTCATATTGAGACACATACTTCTTCAAAAAATAATTTATCAGGAGTGGAATGTCTTCCTTTCGTTCCCGCAGCGGCGGGATATTAATCGGTACCACATTTAATCTATAAAATAGGTCTTCTCTAAAACATCCTTCTTTTACCTGTTCCAAAAGGTCTTTCTTCGTTGCACAGATAATCCTGACATCCACGCAAAGGGTTTCCTCACCCCCTACTCTTTCAAATGCCCTTTCTTGCAAAACACGCAAAAGCTTGACCTGCATATCAAGCGGTATATCGTCCACGTCATCTAAAAAAATTGACCCCCCATTGGCTAACTCAAATCTTCCACGCCTTGTTTTTACCGCACCAGTAAAGGCACCCCTTTCATGTCCAAAAAGTTCACTTTCCAATATTTCTCTGTTTAATGCAGCACAACTTACCCTGATAAATGGACCTGTTCTTCTATTGCTATGATAATGAATGGCTCCTGCTATTTTTTCCTTCCCTGTTCCACTTTCCCCTCGGAGAAGAACAGTCGTGTCTCTACCTGAAACACTCTTTACCGTTTCAAGCACCCTTTTCATTGCTTCACTATTTCCAATAATATTGCAAAATTCAAACTCAGCTTGCACTTCCTTTCTCAGACGATTTACCTCAGCGGCAGTATTTTTGTGATGTAATGCCCTCTGAAGTTTGATAATTAACTCATCGGTAGAAAACGGTTTTGCAATGTAATCATATGCTCCTTCTTTGATCGCTGATACCGCGCTTTCGAGAGTACCGTACGCTGTCATGATGACGACAATAATTTCCTGATCATATTTTTTGATTTCTTTTAGAAAATCAATCCCACTCATACCCGACAGTCTCAGATCTGTCACGACTATATCATATTCTCCAGTTTTCACTATCTTTAACCCATCTACAGCATTGTCAATTGATTTTACATAATACCCTTCCTTCTTTAATTGACTCTCTAAAGATATCCTCATGAGCTTTTCATCATCAACTATTAGTATCTTACCACCCATAAATCACTCCTAAATATTTTTCACACCAGCGCCACCACTTACCCCGCCGGCAGGCAAACATAAAATGCCGTACCTTCACCCAGCTTGCTTTTAACCATTATGTTTCCATCATGATCATCTATGATTCTCTTACTAATTGCAAGCCCTAAACCACTTCCCATTTCTTTTGTGGTAAAAAATGGATTAAATATTTTATTGAGAATTTCTTCTTGGATACCTAAGCCGGTATCGGCAATCATAATATGTATGCTTGATGGTTGATGGTCACAGTAGCCAGTCTTAATCATTAGGTTGCCGCCGTTCGGCATACTGTCCAATGCATTCACAATAATATTGATAATAACCTGTGAAATATTGCCAGCATCTCCGTAGACTTCAGGTAAATCTGGAAACAAATTCGTCTCCAAACATATGCCCTGCTCTTTTATCCTATGATCCACAAACCGCAAGGAATTTTCGACAATCTCATTTAATTTATGATTAGACATATGTATAGAATACGGTCTGGAAAACGCCATCAACTGTTTTACAATAACCTCGATCCGTTTCAGACCTTCGGTCATTAAATCGAGAAACTCTTGGTTTTGCGATACGTTTCCGGGTTCTTTCTTCATCATCTTTACGAAATTCTGTAATCCTCCTAGCGGATTATTTATTTCGTGCGCCACACCAGCGGCTAGCTCTCCCACCGCAGCTAAGCGTTCGGTCTGAATCAACTGTAACTCCATTCTTTTTCTTTCTGTAATATCTCTACAAATCCATTGAATCGTCCTCTTGTTACCATATTCAATCACACTGGCGCTAATGCTGGTAGGAGTGAGTCTTCTATCAACATGCTGACAATCTATGTTATCCAGCATACCAGAGCCTACTGCATTTATCGTTATCCATAATTGCTTTGTCTTTTCACGATCATACTCCGGGACAATTTCCCATATCTTTTTTTTACTCAATTCATATTTCGAGCATCCCGTTAGCTCTTCGGCTTTTTTATTTGAGTCAACGATCTGCGCTGAACCAGCGTCCAGAGTAAAAATGGCGTCGTTTGCCAGATTGACAGATTCCCTGTATTTTTCTTCGGATTCTCTGAGCTGGGCAGTCCGCATACGAATCTTTTGTTCAAGCCCGGCATAAGATTCTTCCAATTTTTCGGCCATTCTATTAAACTCCGATGCAAGTATACCCACTTCATCCCGCGAGCTAATTGAAATACGATGTCCAAGGTCTCCCTTTCCAATAGCATTTGCACCCTGAACCAATTGAAGAATAGGCTGAGTAATCCCATGTGCCAAAACGAAAATAATGATTACAATAATCAATACACTCACGACCGCCAAGGTAATTACCTGATTCTTTAGTTCTATGATAGGTTTAAAGGCCTCGGATGTATCCTGTTTGACAATTAATCCCCATTTCAATTGGGGTATGTAACGAAAAGCCGAGAGAACAACCAGCCCTCTGTAATCAATACCTTCTATAATGCCCTCCTCTTTAGCATCTAACATAAAAGCCTCTGGCACTAGAGTCTTCACAGGAATACTCATTTTCAATGCCTCATTATCGAGACGTCGAGTATTACTGAGAAATACTAATCGCTCCTCATCGCGCCTCACCAATACGGACTCACCCGTCTCTCCCCTCCCTGGCCATTCCTGTATTAACGACTCTATGACATTATTCGTATTCACACGGATAAGGACAATACCATTGACAACCTCCGTCTCCTCAAGAGTAATGGGGTCGGTCCTTTTCATAGCGCCAAAGAAGGTCATTCCTATCTGTTTTGTATACCCAGAATAATGGATATCCTTAAAAGGTGTTCCACGATTTTCCAACACAGTAAGATAATATTTATAATCCCAATCCACTAACCCAATATTTGACTCAGTGGTGGATATTATGATTTCGCCGTCTTCCACATCCAGGATAGATATTTCATCGCAATAGATAAATTTTTCCTTGATTTGACCTAAATACTCTGAAAGTCTCTTATAATAGACCTTACCAATTTCCGAATCTTTCATTGTGCCAATGGTACGAAATGCCTTTCTGAGGTAAAGCAAGTTAGAGAATGAAACTTCCAAGGATTTGTTTGCAGAAAGAACACCGATGTCGACAAACCTCTCCTGCAACCAGTTGCTGATCTGCGTCTTTTTTAAATCTGCAATGGAGGTTAGCTTTTCAATTACCCTTTCGTTTAACGCCTTCTTTCCGCTATTATACGCTGTACTGCTTACAATCAGGATTGGCAATGTCGTCATGAGTATAAAATAGCAGATGAGCTTAACCTTGATGCTCTTGAAAAAACTAATAAAATTTTTTATCCTGCCTCTGTTTTTAATCATCCTCAGATATGACTCCGCAAACGTACCTTCGGAAATTCTTTACTCTAAATTTTGAAATTCCTCAATATTTCTTCATTTCGATTAGAATGATATTTTATTGTTGCAATATCCTTTTGAAGAAACGAGGCAAATGAAAAATTCTACACTGGGATTCCTTAAACATAAATTTTAACAAACTTTATCAAAATTATATTTCCAACTTAACCCTAAATAAAGCATATTTTCCTTCTTGCTCTTAGCTGAATGGAATATCTTCCTTCCGAAACATTCTCTTGTTGACATATTAAATTGTTTATATTACTATCACCCGTGGCAAAACCGTGTTTCACCACAATCTTAAAGAGAATGAAGGAATAATAAAATTTTTATAAATAAAGGGGGTTTTGCCAAATATCCCCATAGGCATTGTCTTTATTAGGAAATAACAAATAATGCGTATAAAAATTAACACCCATTTCATTGGTTTTATTATTTTTTTAGCTCTATCTCAATTCAAATCTGCACAGGCAGAAATCTCAAAAATCCCCTGGCAAATGTTCCGCGGCGATATCCAGCACACAGGCCAGAGCGCATATAAAGGGGCACAAACGAATAGTCTAAAATGGTCTTTTAAAATCAACACCCGTATTACCTCTTCTCCAGCCGTTGGATCGGACGGTACTATTTATGTTGGGTCTATTGACGGCAGGCTGTATGCAATCAACCAGGACGGCACTTCAAAATGGGCATTCCAAATGGGTAATGAAATAACGGCATCACCTGCCATTGGAGACGATGGAACAATATACGTCGGCTCAAGGGATAAGAAAATGTACGCGATTACCCCGGAAGGAAAGCTTAAGTGGACGTTCCCGGCAAGCGGCATCATCCTTTCCTCTGCGGCAGTCACGGCTGATACTCTTTATTTTGGGTCAGACGATAATAACCTCTACGCCCTCACGCTTGATGGGAAATTAAAATGGAAATTTACCGCCAAAAGCAATGTAACAGCCTCGCCAGCAGTTTGGACCGATGGCACCGTCTGCCTCTTTGAGACAAGCGGGGCAATACACGCACTATCTCCCGACGGCGTGGAAAAATGGGTAAAACGGGTTGGCTCAGGCGTATATCAATCATATTCTTCCCCATCAATAGGATCTGATGGCGTCGTTTATGTTGGTACAGATAACGGCCGGGTTGTCGCCGTCAAACCGGACGGCAATGTCAAATGGTATATCAATACCGGCAAGGCTATCCATTGTACGCCTGCTATCGCAAAGGATGGAACAATCGTCTTTGGTTCATATAACAGCTTCGTGTATGCGGTCAATCCAGACTGCAAGCTCAAATGGAGTTTCAAAACAAGCAATTGGGTGGAATCTTCTCCTGCGATCGACGCAGAAGGAACCGTTTATATCGGATCGAGCGACGGAAAATTCTACGCCATTAACGCAGATGGCACACTAAAATGGTCGTTTCAAACGAAAGACGCCATCGAGTCATCCCCCGCCATAGGGCCTGATGGCACTATCTATATCGGATCAAATGACACACACCTCTACGCTATAGGCGGCACACCACAAACCACGTCAGCCCCTCTGTTTGAAAAATAATTTTGAGCATTAAACAAAAAAAAGAGTCCACATAACACACAACCGCACAGTTGGCAATGGGATAAGACAGTGGTAAGGCAGTGAGGTCTAATGTTTCATTCCAAAATCCTAGGACTACCACATGAGCGATCCAAGCCATAGCGGAGTCTTAACCATTTTTCAGCACTGAGTCGATAATTAAGTATGGTGTCCCCTGAGATCAAGCGAATTCAACTGCGGTCCTGTTAAAGAAAACCAGTCGTCTCCATATTCAATTTCTGTTTTATGGGTAATATCCATAAGCTATTTCTTCTGTAATTCAAGGGACACCATATTTAATTTTTTAAAATAGTTAAACTGTTCAGAATCACTTACATGGTCTTCCCAGAAGCATCACCTCAAATCATACAACGTAGGCATGATAGCAGCTTCGCATATTCACGTCAATAAATATCACACCTTAAAAGTATTACGCAAACCTACAATGGGCCTAAATTTTTGAGTCTTTTTCTGACAATTCATTCAAAAAATCCCGCACCTTTTTCATGTCATCCCACACCTTGGCCTTGTCATTGGGATTTCTCAAAAGATAGGCGGGATGGAAGGTGACCATCATGGGTATCCCTTTATATTCGTGGAATTTGCCCCGTAACGTGCCAACAGGGGCCTTTGTGTTAAGCAGTGTCTGTGCGGCAAAGGTGCCAAGCGCACACAAAACCTTTGGTTGAATAATCTCAATTTGTTTAATGAGGTACGGCATACAGAGGACGATCTCTTCAGGAAGGGGATTGCGGTTTCCGGGAGGGCGGCACTTGAGGACGTTGGCAATGTACACATCGCTCCGCTTCAAACCAATAGCCTCGATAATCTTGGTGAGCAATTGCCCCGCACGGCCAACAAAGGGTTCGCCCTGAAGGTCTTCGTCGCGGCCCGGCGCCTCACCCACAAACATGAGGTCTGCCATCGGATTGCCCACCCCAAAGACAAGATTCGTTCGTGTTTTACCCAGAGGACATTTGTGGCAGGTCAATGTCTTTTGTCGCAGTTCGTCTAAAAGTTGAATCCTTCGTTCTTTTTCGTTTTTGAATGCCTGATTGCCAAATGGTTCTGCCATCATATCGGGCGAACGGTTATTCGCCCCTCCCCTTGTAACGTTGGTTTGTTCACGGATTGGTTTTATTGCACCAGAGGTTTCGATAGTCTTAATTCCCTGAGGAAGCTTCGGTGAAAGCATATCTACTATTTTGGTGGGTTTAGAGAGGGTAACGGTATCTATGCCGAAACCCTTTTCAATCTCAAGCCTCGCCTTAAGAGCGCTAATTATGGAAGCCAACTCTTTTTTTATTTTATCCAAAGACATGTCGAATAATTTGAATTACGTGCATATCTATGCCTAGACACACGAACCGCTTTTTCTAAAAATTTTTTGAGCGCCGATTTACTCTTTTGGCAATAATGTCTTCTCTAACTCGGCAAGAATGATTTGCTGGACATCGGCAATACTACCCTGAATTTCGCAACCAGCCGCATATTTATGACCGCCCCCCCCAAATTTTTTTGCAATGGTATTTACATTAAATCCATTTCGACTCCTAAAACTCACCTTAATCCAGTTTGGTTTTGTCATCTCGCGAAGCAATACGCCAATACACACCCCATCGATTGACACTGGAATATCTGCAAATTCCTGCGTATCAATAGCATCAACATTCGCCTTCGCCAGCATCTCCTTGGTCAGCCAGATTGTGGCAATTCGATTCCCTGTATGAAGCTTGACGGTATTGAGCGCCTGCGCATTCAATTGAATCAAATTGTAAGGATTTGCATTATAAACGTGTTTCATTATCTCGATGTGCTTTGCCCCTTGTTCGATGAGAAACGCAACCGCTCTAAGAACATCTGGCGTTGTATTGGAGTGCGTAAACCGTCCCGTGTCCGTTACAATCGCCACATATAAGGCAGTTGCAATATCTGGTGTAATATCAATGTTAACCTCTTGGAAAAGATGTAGAATAATCTCCCCCGTAGCGCACATTCCCTCTGACACCCAGTTAATCTTACCGAAATGTTCATTAGAAATATGATGGTCGATATTTATAATTATTGCATCTTGGGAAATGATTTCTCGTATTTTGCCAAGCCGATCAAGGGTCGGGCAATCAAGAGTAAAAACAACCTCTGCCTGTTCTGGCGGAAGTTCGGGATGAATATACATCCCCGCACCGGGAATAATGAACTTGTAAATCTTTGGAACTGGGGAGTCGTTGGCAACACTTACCGATTTCCCCATGCCCTTGAGCGCATGAAAAAGGGCTATTTCTGAGCCAATACCGTCACCATCTGCTCGGACGTGGGTAGTAATTAAAAACTTGTGATAACGCTCTATAACGTTATGGATATCTTGTGCATGCGCCTTTATTGTGGTTTTCCCCATCCCCAAGTCCTTCTTTCTAGTAATTTTTTACCACCTGAGCGGCAATTGCCACGCCTCTTTCAGATCGTAAATGTTTTCATTCATAATAGGTTTATTATGTAAACCATTGATTTTGAGTAATGGTTCTGCGGTAACTTTTCCCAACAGCCCACAGGGAATATCCTTTACGAGAGTTTCGAATTGTTTTTGATGTTTGGGTCGTACCTCAACGACAAAGCGGGTGTTTGATTCAGAAAAAAGGAGGGTATCGTCCCTGCAAATCGTTCCTTCTGTGGCTACAGCAGAAAGATTGAGCGCCATCCCATACCCGCCCGAAAATGACATCTCCGCAACTGCGACAGCCAGTCCACCTTCGGAACAATCATGACAAGACCTTACAATCCCAAGTTTTGTTGCCTCAGATATGGTGTCCATGATTTTTTTCCCCAAGGTTGCATCCACTCTGGGAACATTATTCCCCTTATAGCCGTGAATGTGATAATAGTGTGAGCCGCCTAACTCGGCGCGAGTAAGTCCAACGAGATAAATCAGATTACCAGGTTCTTTGATATCCATTGATACGGCGTTACGCACATCTTCCATTACAGAAATAGCAGAAATCAGTAACGTTGGTGGTATTACAATTGTCTCTTTATCCGTGACGAATTCGTTATTCAGACTGTCTTTCCCAGAAATAAATGGAGTCCCATACGCAAGGGCGATATCATAACAAGCCTGTGCAGTCTTCACAAGGCTGCCGAGACGGTCTGGTTTATTGGTATTGCCCCAACAAAAATTATCTAAAAGCGCAACTTGTTTCAGATTTCCACCAACAGCGATAATCTGCCG
Source organism: Planctomycetota bacterium (assembly GCA_018968795.1). GTDB lineage: Bacteria > Planctomycetota > Brocadiia > Brocadiales > Brocadiaceae > REEB58. The sequence continues at coordinate 10,289 of JAGWZR010000032.1, forward strand.
CAACGCCTCGTCAATGGCCGATGCGGCCATGTGATAGGGATCGATATCGCCGTATCGGGGGTTCATACCATTGGACACAACAATGCCTTTCTTAGAGCCAAGCACAGGGATAAAAACGCAGGCATCGCCCGGCCCATCATTGTGTACACCCTGAAGTGGCTTCAACACGCTCCCACCCTGTACCTCATGGTCGTACTGGCGTATGACCCACTCTTTGCTGCAAACGTTCCAGGCGGCAAGTATCCTTTTTAAATCTGTTCCATAGTCCTTTTTTTCTGGCAGCGCAGGTTCTTCGAATGTGGGTTTATGCCATACAGCTTTTCGTTCCAGTCTAGGCAAGCCGTTATGAAGAAAGTCCATTTCTATTTCACCGACTACCTCAGAATTATAGAACAAGCGCAGTATCTTGTCGCTTGTGAATTTCCCTATGACTGTTGCTTCAACGTTTTCAGCACTAAATAGTCCAAGGATGTCGTGTTCTTTTTCCGGTGGAACTGCGAGCACCATTCGTTCCTGCGCCTCGGAAATCCAGATTTCTGTGTAAGAAAGACCTTCATATTTAAGGGGTACTTTTCCCAAATTAACAAGCGCCCCCAAATCTTGACCCATTTCACCTACGGCAGAAGAAAGGCCTCCAGCGCCGCAATCAGTGATGCAATTATACAGCCCTTTGTCACGGGCTTGTAAAAGGGTGTCCAACAATGCTTTTTCTGTTATTGCATTGCCGATCTGAACGGCGCCGCCGGATATTTGTTCGGATTGCTCATGCAACTCTGCCGAAGAAAATGTGGCGCCATGAATACCATCACGGCCGGTTCTACCGCCAACAACTACTATAAGGTCGCCAGCGCACACCTTTTTCTGACACTTGTTTTTGGGTATAAGACCCACAGTGCCACAGAATACGATGGGATTACCCATGTATCGCTCGTCAAAAAATATAGCGCCATTGGCGGTTGGGATGCCCATTCGGTTACCATAATCTCTCACACCAGCAACAACACCTTTAAAAATTCTTTTTGGATGCAAAGCGCCTTGAGGAATTTTGTCTTGAGGGGTATCTGGTAAACCAAAGCAAAATACATCGGTATTCAGGATGGGCTTTCCTCCCAGTCCCGTACCCATTATATCCCTAATTACGCCTCCAATACCTGTATTTGCGCCGCCGTAAGGTTCAATGGCGGAAGGATGGTTGTGGGTTTCTACTTTAAAACAGACGTTATAATTGTCATCAAAATTTATGATGCCGGCATTGTCCTTAAATACTGAGACGCACCACGGGCGATTAAGCTCTTTGGTTGCTCTCATGATGGTACTGCGTAACAGATTGTCAATTATATTCCCATTGAAATCAATAATACCTTTAAAGGTTTTGTGAACACAATGCTCTGACCATGTTTGTGCAATCGTTTCAAGTTCAATATCCGTAGGTTCCCGATTAAGTGATTTGTAATACTTTTGAATAGATTGCATCTCTGGTAAATTGAGAGATAGCTGACCGCGTATACTTATTTCCTCTAATTGGTTATTGCCCGCACTTAATAAAGGGATGGTCTGCTTTTTAAAGGAATAGCGAATATTGCCATGATCGTAATTGGGTGTTTCAGGATAAATAAAAACATCTTCTATCTTTGTGTTTG
>JAGWZR010000033.1 GCA_018968795.1 Planctomycetota bacterium
CTCGTCTTTCAGTTTACTGGCCTCTTCCCAGGCCGAATTAAATGTATCGCGCAATTCTGCACTTACATACGCCTGGCCAGGCGCACCTGATCCGCTTATCTGAGGCAGTTTGTTAACTGCTGCCATTGTCTTATCGAGAATGATATTGGTGTCAATCCCTAATTTTTTCAAAAGCGGTACAACAATACCCTGTTCCTGGGTTAATAAGACTTCCAGTAAATGGACGGCAAGTATTTGCTGCTGCCTCTTGGATTCAGCTAACTCCTGGGCTTCCTGCACAGCTTCTTGTGCCTTGATAGTAAATTTATCAAATCTCATAACGATTCCTTCTTTGCGGTTTATTAAAACAATCTTTCAGTTAAGTTCCAAATTAAGATTTCGTTAATAACTCAATATTACTAGATTGTGACAAAACAAACAACCCCTGACACACCGCTTTATGATGGGCAGGGGTTGGTTGATGTTCATGGGCAGTATAATATAGGTCTTACATTTGCAGAACGTCTGCCATACAATATATTTTTGGCGGTTTATGCGCTATGAACTTTGCAGCGCGAATGGCGCCACGCGCAAAAGTATCCCGTGTGTGTGCTTTGTGGGTGATCTCTAGGCGTTCTCCTAAACTGCCGAAGACAACGGTGTGATCGCCGATGACATCCCCGCTTCGAACTGCATGCATACATACTTGGTTTATAGGTCGTTCGCCTGTAATTCCATGTCGTCCATAGATGACATCTTTATCCATCTTTCTGTTTGTTGCCTCGCAAATCCTTTCAGCAAGCCGCAAGGCAGTACCGCTTGGCGAATCTTTCTTAAACCTGTGATGGGTTTCTAAAATTTCTATATCAAAATCGCCTCCCAACATCTTTGCCATTCGGGCTACGAGGTCGAACATGACGTTAACACCCACGCTCATATTGGGAGAAACCAGGCAGGGGATCTTTTGAGAGATATGACGCATTTCTTCATGCTGTTGTTGGTTCAAACCTGTCGTGCCAACAACGAGGGCAATGTTTTTCTTTGCGCAAATTTCGGCAATGGCCATAGTAGATTCCGGTGATGTAAAATCAATTAAGACGTCTGCGGCGGCACTCAAAATCGAGGTGATTTTGATGTTCGTTTCCCCGCATCCAGCGACCGAACCCACGTCTTTACCAAGGAATAGATGTTCATCTCTTTCTAATGCGGCGACCAACTTTAATTCAGGGTCTTCAAAGGCAAGGGCGGCAATCCTTGCCCCCATTCTGCCACATGCGCCATTTATTGCTATCTTAAGCATAATGTATTGCCATGAATAATTGCGGTGTATTTATTCCTTATTTTTCTTATACCTCTTACTGGCGCTCTTAAGAAAATTCCGTTCTTTCCAGGTTAAATTTCGTAGCCCTTCACGATTCACTTTCTCGAGGATTTCGTCTACTTTTGCGCGCAGTTCATGGTCTTTCGTCAATTCTTTTTCGTGTTGAGAAATTTGCCATTTTTTGAGATACTCCCCCACGCGATAAGAATATCGAACAAACAGGAATCCATAAACAAGACCTCCCAGATGTGCAAAGTGTGCAACATTGCCCCCCCTGGGAACAATACAGTTAAAGATCGTAATACCAGCAAATATTGTAACCAAATACTTCGCCTTTATTGGAAAGAAATAGAAAATAACAGTACTGTTAGGGAAATACATGGCAAATGCCACTTCAATGGCAAAGATAGCCCCAGAAGCCCCTAGAATGGGAGTTCTTGGCGTAAATATGCAAGAGCATATTCCAACAAAGACGCCCGCTGTAAAATAGAAGGTTAAAAACTTTCTGTAACCGAGTACTCGTTCGACCTCGCTTCCAAACATCCAAAGCGCTAACATATTGAAGATCAAATGCCACGGATCGGTTGTGCTGTGCAAGAACATATACGAAAAGAGTTGCCATAACCAGAGATGTCCCAGCGTGTCCGGAGGATAAAGCCAGAATAGTTTTGTGAATTTATCAGAAGCAGGATAATACCACGGTTGTAGAGACGTATATTGCTCATCAGTTAAGATATTCATCACGTGTGGCGACCACTGTGAACTAACGGTCGAGAACAACAATTGAAGCATGAATATGCCGACATTAGCGATGATCAAGACCATGATCACGCGAGTCCACTTACTTCCGATATTTAATCCAAATATAAGTCTGTTATTGCGCATTTTTTGAACAATCAATAATGTGATGAACGCTCAAAGAAATTAATAGGACATACTAATTCTTTTTCGTTAAAAGTCAAGAGTCTTATGTGTTAAGGCGCTTATCAGGTAAACAATTTTCTGAAAGTAAATATTCCACCAATGAAAAGGATAATATTTGCTCCCCACAAGGCGGGTATTACGGGTATTAATGTATCTTCTGCCAGCACGATCCCTGTCACTACCAGAGGATAGTATACAAACAGAATTATCATGAAACTTGCGCCAAATGCAATCATAAGATGTCCGCTTCGCAGCATAATACCAAGAGGAATGCCAATAATGATAAAAGTCATACAAGAAAATGCTTGCGCTAATCGCTTGTGCATGGAGATGTCGTTTTTTCGTTTCAATCCCTCTTTGTCAAAAATAGTTAAGTCGTTTTCGATAGTTTTGCTTTTTTTAAACAAAGCGTCTTGTTGGGTATTTAACTCACAAATTGCTTGAGAGTGCGCAGCAATATTTTTAATTTCGTCATTCTGTATCTTCTTAGCCGTCACTACCTTTTGTTCGATACTGTAAATCCGTTGTTTTTCCGTATCAATAGTTTCTTTTATTTGCATGATCTTTTTGTCGATGTCTTCGTTAAAAGTATCTGTCTTAATTTCCTTTTTTGCCTGGATGAGATTTTCGGTGGCAACCAGAATGTAATTTTTGGCGATCTTCGTCTCATTTCCCAGTCCTTCAATCTTTGATTTCTGTCGTGCTAAATTTTCGTTCGACTGTTTCAATTCCAACACAAGCTTTTCACGGTTTTTAGATAAATTACTTAGTTCTTCTTTGTAGGCATTGAGTTCTTTGGCCAAAGCGTCCTTATTCTTTTGGGAATTTAAAGACATTTTCATGTTTGCCAATTCTTTCTCAATTTTCTTGTTGTCATCGCAGAGTTGAAATATCGTCATGTATTTTGTAGAAGAATCTTTTTGCTTTTCCTTTAAGGGGATCTCGAATGTGGTTTCATTAAACACCCCTAACCGAGGGATTTCTCCGGAGGCATTGTAATTGGGTTTAATAAATTCCCCTCGATGGAGTGTGAGAAGTATCTTGTTTTCAGGCGCATTCACCTCGATAGTTCCTTCTTCGGCAAGGATAACATTTGTTACGTAGTCATTCGCATACTCAATTACTGCTATATCCTTATTGACCTTGTCTTCCATGCTTCCAACATAAATTTGGTATGGATACAGATCTATCTTTTTATGAGAGGCGGCCAGGCGGCCAGCCAGGATATTATTTATGGCGCGATCCCGAAGCATTACCATTTTATAGCAAGAACGTGGCAGAACCTCAGCAGATAAAACGAGTGTTATCAAACTAAAGATAACTCCGAGAATTAAAATCGGGGTAATTATTTTACGTATATGGACGCCGCTTGTCTGGATAGCTACAATTTCATGGTCTGCGCTCATTCGCCCATAAGCCATAGACGTAGCAGTAAGTAACGCTGAAGGTACGGAGTAAGGAGCAGCTTGGATAAAAAGATGCGGTATGAGTGACCTAATGGCAATAATATCCAGTCCTTTATGGAGTAATTGAATAGCGAACCCCAAAAAAATGAGGAATTCGAAACATGCTAGAGAAGGCAAAAACGTTCGAAACCACTCTCTCACAATATAACGCTGTAATATTCTGATCATTTTAAGTTTTATAAATTTTATGCTTTTAATTATTTTCTAATTCTACTTGTAATTTCAAGTGTTTCAAGGGAATTTAATTACTTTTGAGCCCGTAAAATAAAGTCAATGAATGATACGACCTTGTTGTGGATGTGATGTTTGATGTTACCGGCCGTTTCAATTATTGGAAAGTCATTTGCGGAAAACGGCAACGCTTCTCTACACTTCGTATTGTTCTTCCGATTCAGGGCGCTGGAAGTTTTTTGTAAAATATGTTTGTTCACCGATGAATAGAATTATTTATCCTAGAAAACTTCTTACTTTTCCAGCCGCAATCATATTTTCTGCAATGGTTTGTTCCTTTCTTGAGATGGTTGACTGAATGATTTGGGAGGTATATTCGCTGTGGAGCAGATTCTCCGTGTATTTTATCATACTCAATACCTTTTCGATATCTCTTCCAATTTTTGGAGATATTAATTTAGTAACGTCTCTGTTGTAGTAAGAAGCCGCCAACGAAAGGTCCTCCAGGAAGCTTGGATAAACGACCTTGAGAAACGACAAATCTTTTTCAGTGAGATAATGCAACCCCAACAGTTCCGGAGGCAGTCCAATTGAATAAAGGGAGGCACAGAAAGAAATTACCCGAGGCAAGGTGATTCCTTCTACATTTCTTGAATAACCGAAAAGCCCTATATGGAGTTTACGCATCCTTCTTTTAGGGACAAATCGGGCTACTTCGTTAATCAGAGGAGCAAGTTCTTTGATCTGTTCTCTGTAAGCCGATGCCAACCTTTCCGTAATATCTAAAGCAACTTCTTCGTCTATCATAGTTGGAACTATTCTTTTATGATTATTAATCTTTTCTATTGCACTCCTAACTTGTCTTTCATCGTAATCGTATTTAAATGCCGATTGAATGGTAAAGGTTTGAACACTGGGGTATTCGGCAAGACATTCATCCACATTGAATGGTGTGAGGTTGCCCCGAAAGAGGTTTGAACCCAATCCTAAAATTGGATAGATTGGGATTTTGATTCTTTCTTGTAATATGTGCAGCCTCTGCAGGGCAATTTTAACTACCAATATGGCTGGTAGCATGCCATAATTCAACGCAGGATCAGAACGACCGAGGAACACCCTTTGATGTGAAAATTGTTTGTCCTTTAGATAATTCTGGACCAGAGCATCTGCAGAGAGCATGTACGGAATATCCTCAAACAGAGGTATAACTTCTATAGTTTCAGGCTTAAACTCACCAATCCATTCCTTTATAGTGATGTCATTGTTGAAACATTTTCTGTGTTGTTTCCCTACCACAAAATCACGGTAGTAATAATATACACGATTTATAGACTCCGTATTCGTAGTCATAGGGAGAATGACCTCAAAGATAGGCGGTATATTATCATCTCCGTAAAACAGGCTTGCGGTATCGTATGAACGTGGTGCACTCTCCAATGTCTCTAAAAGGATCTTCGCCTCATTTTTTTCTACCATAGGATTCGGTACGCGCAAAGTGATAAGGATGTCCCTGCCAATCCTGTGGTTTTTGAAAAAATTATCGTAACGGCTCAGCAATTTTTTGATGACAAATTCATCGACTTCCTTTCCTTCGCAGTCCCACATCTGTTCATCGCATCGTAAATGCGAAAATACATAATACGCCTCTTTGATTTCATCCTCGCCTGAAAAGCACGTTCCCTCAGTAAAGAATGGCATCGTCACATTGTCGGGATGCTGAGTACTCATTGTCCTTGCTATTTTTCTCATTTCTGCAACCTCTTAGAGTTTGTATCTATTGCTTAATTCTAAAACAATTTTAGTAAGCTATTAATTGTACTAAAAATTGCTGTTTTTATTACCAATTATTTTAAAAATTTTAACGGTATAAGTGCCGAATGATACAATGCGACAATTCGGAAGATACCAATGAACAAAAAATGCACGGGCAAAACCGTGCATCGGAATAAACTTTTAAAAAATACCTATCGATATTGTGAATGCAACTGTGCAGTTTGTACTATCCTTAATCAATTAGTTTAGTCATAAATCACGCCCTTGGTATTTTCAGAATGCCTTATCTTGCTATTGCCCGTAAGTGGTTATTACAGGTTCAGATTTACATTACAAAAGGTTTCTACCTTTTAATATTTTTACTACCTCATCCCAGACGGCATTTACCGAGATTTTTGCTATGCAAGGAGCAGCATTTCCCTTGGGGATATTATAGATGCAATACCAATTACATCCAAAGCAATCCATTTTATGAAAAACGGTAATGGGCAGTGGCTTTTTTGTCTCCGTTTCCAAACGATAAGGCATAAACCGCCCATAATGCCCTCCTCCTAGGATACATATAGAAGGCGTAGATACAGCCGACGCAATATGAATCGCACTCGTATCATTCCCAACCAGTAAGTGAGCTCTGGCAATAATTGCGATTAACTCTTGGAGTGAAGTCCGACCAACCCAGTTTTGCAGCGGAATATCCATGTCCCGTTCCAGGATCTTTCCAAGTGATTCTTCTCTACGTTCCCCACATATAACACCAACCCAACCAGTTGCCCGATAAATCAGGTCGGCTAGCTCCTTAAAATTCGATAGCGACCATTGTTTCAATCTCAAGCCTGCCCCAGGAAACAGAACGTAATAATCTTTGACATTCATATCCGCTGAAGGGGATTTGGAAACTGGTAATTCAGGAACTCCCGCTCCAAACTCTGTTAAACCAATCCCACGCATGAATTCAGCATTGCGCTCCAGCTCCATTAGTGGCTCTTTGGTGGCTGGTATAAGCCGGGTATACCAACGGTCGCTAATACGTTTTTGCCATGGCTTTATATTTGAGTAGTCTCCTTGAGATCCGATTCTTTCTTTTGCACCGCTGATTCTGACTATAGCATCACCAAACAGAAATTCACGCGAAAATACAGGTTGAATAATCGTATCAAAACCAGCTTGGCGAATTTTCTTTAGTACTTTGAAGCGATAGGCTATATTTTTCAAAAATTTGTGTCTATCAAGTGGCCATACTTCATCAAAATAAGGTATTTTTTCGGCGAGAGAAGTCCATGCCTGATTCCCCAAAAGCGTGATTTTATGTTCTCCTTTAGGAAACAACTTCCTGCACTTCTTTGCTGCGTTGAGCCAGAGGATAAAATCACCAATTGCATCAAGCTTCACAAACAGTATTTTCCCTTTTGACCTCTTACTTATCCGGCTGTTGGAAAAAAAACATAGACCATCAAACAAAGTTAGAAATATACAACGAACTAGCCCAAAATTATTTTTAAAAAATTGTATTAGTTTTTTGTTACTTCGCAAGTGCTTTTAACTCATAAGTAAAAATTTTTGGACTTGGATAGTGGAAGGAGCTATTTGTAACTCTATTCCAAAAAATGATATTTGCCTTATAAACAAACAGGAAAAATTTTCTTAACCATTTAACAATTGGCCCAGAAGATTCCAAACCATCGGGGTCGAGAAATTCGATACTCTCGAATCCGGCAGATTTCAAGACAAAACAAAGGCTCCCAGTGGTAAAAATCGTATTATGAGTAAAATCTTCATATGCCCAGTAGCAGCCGGTATTTGACTGTGCATTGGGAACCATTACCATAAGCGAACCTTCAGGTTTCATAAGGTATTGCTTTATCAACTGCAAAGTTCTGATAATTGAGGATTTTTCCAAATGTTCAAGAACGTGACTCATAATAATAAAATCATACCTTTTTTTCGCCATAATACAAAAATCTTCCAGCTTCTCAATTTCAAACACATCGAGATAACGCAATTTGCATAAATTTATCGCCTCTTTTGATATATCTATACCTTCCACATCTGTAAAGCCTTGTTTTTTTAAAGCCGAAATAAGCTGTCCTATACCACAACCAATGTCCAACATAGCGGATGATTTATCTTTAGGCAGGATTTTATGTAGATATTCAGGTATATCGTAATTAAGGTAGAAATTATTATTAACGCCCCTATTAGAGAAGTATGACTCAAATACTTTATTTTTGTCTTCGGTCATTTTCTACTCCTGATTAGCTCCATGTCACTATGTATTTTGCTTTTCATATTTCTTGAAACTATTACGGGCGCTATATATTTTGCAAACTTTATTAATAATGTAAAATAATTTTGGTTAATATATTTATCGGTCAACAAATGTATTGAACCGTATGATAATAACTGTAACTTAAATTTTTGGGCAATATATTCCAAACTCTTTTTTGTATAAAGACACACATGCTGACCGTGCTCAAGCCCATAATACCACCATTCCTCTGGCTTTGGATTTGATGCAGGTATTAGTTCTGTTGTAAAAAGAATACTTTTTGTTATTTTTGTCATTTTTTCAATTTCAATCAGTGGTTCAACAAAATGCTCAATACATTCAAAAGCTGTTATCAATTCAATATCTTTTATACTTTCAGCATATTCAAAGCCTCTGGCAAAAAGATTTTTTGAATACAAATCATACCAGTAAAAGTCAAATCCAATATCCCTCATCAGTCTTGTTAATATTCCATAACCACCAGCAAAATCAAGAAATATAGCATTTTTATTGAAAAAAAAGTAAATTATAACCGCAGTTTGTTTTGAAAGACAAATATTTCTTGTTATTATGCCTGTGTCTGATATATTAATTGAATTTTGGTAAGCTTCATTGATCCAATAAGGCTTCTCTGTTTGAATAAATCCACAACGATCACACTTAAAGTAATCAACATTATATTTATTCAAAATAATTGCCCTTTGAAATAAATTTATTCGTGAGGAACAAATTTTACAAGTCATTTTAAAAGTCGCCGGAGTTTATTTACTATTCTTATAGGTAATGGTTGAACAGTAAACTGATTGTTCTCAGTATAAGCATCTGCCATTGCATCACGCAAGACATAAGGTGGATGTAAAAGAGGGAATGTTATTGGTTCTACTGGCATATTGGCAAACTTGCTTTGCCCATTTGTATGAGTGCTATTAATACCAAAACCTATGTTCGATACCATGTTTACATTTGGCAAAATACTTAATCCACATCGAACCCAGCAGGCGAATGTCCACTGGTAGTCCCATGTATTTATTTTTCCATCATAAACCGACTGGAAAATATTTCCCCAGTATTTGCTAGTTTGAGAATTCCCTAAAATATCTTGCAGCCATCCACCTTCTTTAATAGTTGGCCATAGTTTCATAGTGACATCATAATACTCCCATGCTCTTCTCCACGATGCCCAACCCCAGATATGGGTATAGCGAGAAAAGTAATAACTGTATGATGTCCGCTTTCTGCCAAATTGGAAATTGACACTGCTAATCATTGCAATTCGCTCATCGCCCCGGTACTTCTCCAGCAACTCTTCGCAAAAACGGAAAAACGTTGGGTGTGGCAGGCAGTCGTCTTCCAGGATAATTGCTTCTTCAACTGTATCAAAAACCCAATCCAGCCCGCTTGATACCCGAAGTTTGCATCCCTGATTGACAGCAGAATAAATTTTCAACACTTCGCAATCCCAATCTACCCGATCAATAATTGCACGTGCAGCTGCACACTTTTCCACCTCACCCGGTCGATCTGCACGGGGACCATCGGCAACGACCAATAGCTTTGTCGGTTTTGCTTGGCGAATAGCTTCAAAGACCTTTTCGGTGGTATCGGGCCGATTAAAAATAAAAAAGGCAACAGGCGCTTTTAACTGCCAATCGTTCATATAAAAACCTTGATCCATTGTGTTAAAAGTATTATTTAAGATGATTAAATGTATCTTTAAAAATTATTGTTAAAACTGATTTAGCAAAGAATTCGTATCGTTTCTCAATTATAAATTTGTATAAATCACTATTTTGAATTTCATCTATATTTGAACCGTAACATTCAACTAAAAGATATTCTGGCCTAAAAAGTTTCCAATTATTAGATTGGACTACTTCCAAATCAAATCCTTCAACATCAATGGACATGAAATGTATTTTCTTATTTTCAGGTAAATTATTCTCAAGTATTTCTTTTAACGATTTTGTGACAATTTTTTGCTCTTTTACTACATAATAATTGTTATTTGTTCGTTCACGGACAAGCTTACTATCAAAGGTATTAAGTGCTGACTCATTAAATACGTAGAAGGTCAATTCTTTTTTTTCGTTCGATACAGCGGCTTCTATATTTATATCTCTTGGCCTTACTTTGTTAAAAAGTTTCATACTTCCAGACATCGCATCTATATTGATGCCTGACCACCCTTTTTTATAAAAATAAAAAGTATTGGAAAAACGCTTCGGATGATGGGCACCAACGTCAACATAAAACCCATTTTTAACGTTTTCAAATATGCGACGTAAAATCATATCCTCCCCTTCCTGTGAATATGATTTTATGGCATATTTATCAAAGTAGTTTAAAATAAACTCTTCAATTTTACTACATAACCATCTTGTTCTTAATATTTTTTTCATCCGCAACCCCAAAGGTATTTAACAAAGAATACGGATTTGGTTTGGCAGAAAAAAATGGGCCTGGTTTTGGTATTAAACGCATTTAAGATATAAGCTGAAAATGCGTAAGAAATAACCGTGGCAATGGCTGCACCAATCGCAGAATATGGAGGAATTAAAATAAAGTTTAGAACAACGTTTATAACAGCCCCAATAACCATTCTCATTAAGGAAAGTCTCGTGAGATTTTCTGCTAGATCCCATGGGCTTTGTGCAGCTCCCAAAAAAACAAACAAGGCTGCCCAAATATGTATAGTCAAAATAGACCCCGCTGTTTCGAAACTTTTGCCAAATAGTAGTAAGACTACTGTTTTAGATAAAAATGTCATCGGAATAGCAATAGCTATGGCTATTACTGTCATCAAACTGAATAATTTCTGCAACCTGAGATAATACAGACCTTTGTCTATACTTCTTGCTTTAATTATGGAAGGAAACACAGATGAAGTAATTGCGACTGGAATAAAATACCATACCTCCGATATCTTGGTTGCAGCCACGTAAATACCCACGGTCTCGTTACCAACCAATTCGCCAAGCATTACCTGGTCAATTTTCATATAAATTACTATAGAAAAACCAGCAAGTATCAGTGGCCAACTATCTTTGAGCAGGCTTTTCGCACGCGTGAGGCTGCTTCGCCATGCTTTTATATGATGCCCTCTTGCCCGATAAATTACAAGCAGTCCAGCAGAGACGATGACAGTTTCTGTTAATCCTGCCCATGCAAAGGCGATGAGTGGGGCGTTAAAAAGAATTAACACAATTTTGAGTAAAGTAATGAGAAAAAAGGCAATATTTTTGGCGTAAACCGTGTACTTTGACTGTACCTGTGACTGAAACCAAAAATCGATCGTATCAAATGCCTGAAAAATTATTCCCGCCGCCGTGATGCCAACCAGCCAGCGGGTTAGACTGTCGTGAGAACGTAGTAAGGAAATAGCTCCTATTGTTAATAAGAGCGTTAGCGTTCCTCCTATAAGTTTGAGTACGAAAGCTGTGCCGAGTATTTCGTCTTTGCAAGAAGGGTCGCGCACGATATCTCGCACCACAATCCCATCTAACCCCAGTGTGGCGAATGCACCGAACAGTGCAACAAAGGCAAGGGCGTAGTTGTAGATGCCGAATTGCTCAGGTCCGAGATAACGGGCTAACCATACACCGACAAACATCCCAACAATCATGCGTAGGATACGGTCTGCGAAGAGCCATCCAGTGTTGCTGATAATATTTTGCAGGTTCTGCCGTCCTTCCAGCCTGTGACGGATACTATTGGGCAAGTATTTAGTCCATGTTCGGTTCATATATTATCTCAGGTATCCACGGTATTTATTTCTTGCCATCCAACCTTTCAATGGCTTCGGCTCGTCGCAAATAGAGCGGCAATAGTTTGTCTATTTCGCATTGATGTCCCGACGCGTAGATCCTTTCTCCTAATAGAGCCACATATTTTGCCTTTGGCAGTGACTTCTCTTCTTTGTCTATAAATATATCTTTTTGTTGAAATATGTCTTGATAGAGTGAGACACCGTTGCCAAAAATAGTTACAGGCCGTGGAAGAATAGATAAAAGGTTGCGGG
>JAGWZR010000344.1 GCA_018968795.1 Planctomycetota bacterium
GGGATACGGAACTGGCTCGGTCGGTGTATGAACGCGATTCCACCGTGGATGCCTTGAATGATCAGATATTCCGAGAACTATTGACCTATATGATGCAGGATCCCGTAAATATAACGCGGGCAGTCCACCTTATTCTTATTTCCCGTCATCTGGAAAGAATCGCCGATCATTCCACCAACATTGCTGAAGAAGTGGTGTATATCGTGAAGGCCAAGGTTGTCAAACATCGCAGCTATAATCTGGAGGCGGGTTAGGGCGCTTGGGGAGAGTAAATGATAATAAATGCTAAATGAATTTAATGTTAAGAAAATTCAAACCAACCATGGAGTGGCAATTCATGAATTGCCACTCCTGTAAAAAAGTCGCCGAAGGCATAATTAAATGTTCGCATAGTTTTGTTGCTTTACCTTTTCCCCAGTTTATCTTCCTTTATCGCTTCATACCCCGGCTTTTCTAATTTCTGAACGCAGGGAATCGGAATCTCCAAACTTTTCCAGCTCATAAATTTGAGGAATGGAAACTACAATGGCCGCCAGAAACCAAAAGGGCTCCATAATGCGTACGATAATAAACGTATTTGCTCCAATCGCATGAGTCATCATGGCAATAATTCCGGCAAAAAATCCCATAGCGATTCCCTTGTGAAACTTATCTTCTGTACTTGTGTATACTTTTCTTGTTTCTCTTAGGAGTACGTACAACAAGTAAAGAAGGGACATAAAGCCAAATACCCCCGTCTCAACCAGGGTCTTTAAATACTGTTGATCCAGAAAACGCCATCCCGTTACTCCGTATCCAAAGACAGGATGCCTGACGTATGCCTCGAGTGCGAACTTCGTGCTAGTTAGCCTTTCTGAGGTGGAGGTATCCAGGGTAACACCGCCGACATGCTCCTGTTGCTTGGCCGCCCACCCCTTCTGTTTCTCAAAGGTGTACATGAAACGTTCCTTAATAGGCTTCGGCATTATAGCAGGGGACACAATAACAACTATCGCAAGGCTGATGCCCAGAACGGCTTTTTTTTTGCTTATCACTAAAAAGGTGATGTACCACGGAAGAAGTGAAAACCATGTGCCCCTGGATTGTGAAAATCCTATCGGTATGAACGCAAAAAAAATGAGACTGAGAAGTAAGAACTTATATTTCATCGAGTCGTCTTTATCGGTATTTAATAGGAGTCCCGTCACAATAGAGAGCATCAAAAGCAGATACCCGCCGAGGGTATTAGGTTCTCCCCCTTTTCCCTCGAAAGGAGCGGTTATTCTTTCTCCTTGAGGTATTTGTGCGATGGAGGTGAGGCAGACAATTACAAATACAACGAGCAAGGCAATAATAAAGTTTCTGAGCTGTTTTCTATTGTCAATAAGATTTACTGCCATAAAATAAACGACAAAATATTCAATGTATTTGAAGACAAAAAAGAACCCTCTAGCAATGTGCACCTTTCCAAACATCATCCCAAATCCTGTCGCTACAATGCAGGCCAGGGTATAGTAGCCAATGGGTCGGTTTAATGGCGTCTTCTTTAAGAGCGTCATCTCCTTATAAATGGCTGTTCTTGCAAACCATGCAAAGGAAATTATTATAAGCATAAAGTCATCTAACCGAATAGTTATCCCACCCCCCTCGGTTGTCCTTTCTCCAAATTGAGGAGAAAGTAACATGGCAAATATCAAGGCATAAAGAGAGTATTTAACGCTAAGAAAGCAGAGGATAAAGAGCGCAATCCCAACTACTGCCGCCAATACAATATCAGCCCGCACTTTCGTTACAAAGCTTCCTAAAAGCAGGGCAATGATAAAGATGGAGACGAAGAGGACTATGACTCTCGCTTCAATTTGTCCGCTGGTTGTTTCTTTCATATACGCCCTTATGATTGTTTTTATTGGTTCTCCAGTCTTTTCTGTGGACATATCAATTATAGTGAACGCAGTAAATAAGTTGTCATGAAAACGTCATCGCGAGCGATAGCAACGTAATCTGTTTCAGAAGCGCTTGATAAGCAAGAGATTGCTTCAGTCGTTCCACCTTCGCAATGACATTGTAACAACTTTTTGGACAACCCAAAATGTTTCGATTCAGGCTACAAGCCTGAACCAGCATAGGGGATTAATTACGCAGTTTTACTTTAATTTTATGAGTTAATTAATTACTCTTATCGCTGGATTAAGGTAATTTACCTCGTGGGGGAGAGTTGTTTCATTCTCGCTTCTGCTGCTTTTTTTGCTTTTATGGCACGTTCTTCCGCCCTTTGTA
>JAGWZR010000345.1 GCA_018968795.1 Planctomycetota bacterium
ATCTGGCCACAGCCAGATTATGCCCGATTTACCTCCACAAAACCAGCAAAAGCTGGTTTTGTTCCGGGCGGCCATTCATCCCCAGGCTTAAAAGCCTGGGGTTTTCTGGCCGATTTTATAAAGTATGAAGTTCTTTAATTGCATTGCTTTTGAATTTGCCCAACATCAAGCCAGAAGAAACCATCCCCGCATTCTTTGTAAGAAGGCTATTTACATGTTCAGAAATTTCAATCTTTTGTGATTCCCCTCTAGCCTCCCCCTTTATCCCCCTCACTGAGGGGGATAAAGGGGGAGGGGTGTGTAAGTTTGCCGCAACACCCCCCTAGCCCCTCTTTCTAGAGGGGAGTTTAAAAGTCGCTGCCAAAGACAGCCTAATTAAAAAAGAAGGGAAAAAATTTCGAAACTTCCACTTAATATTAAGGGACATCAATTGTTTCGCCAATTCAGGGTAAAGGCATCGATTAATTCAAGCCGATCCTTTACAAATTGTTTTTCAACGGTGTCATCGTCAGGCAGCCCTTTCTCTAAATCAAACCGCAGTCCTAACACCTTGCACTTTAGAATCAAATTATTCTTATCACCGATATTTACCAAGATATCTACAAAATGATAGGCCGTTGTTAGTTCCCTGCAAATAAAACCATCGCAAGGGATCTCGGAAACATCGCATTCCCCCTGTCCCCTTAATCTAGCACCGCCTCCACCCGAAACAAGATACACGGGAAACTGTATACCGTCCTGTTTATCCGTTTTACAAATGCGCTGGTAGCTATGCTCATGACCGCTAATAACTAACAATATGTTGTTGGTTGTGTCATTAAAAATCTTTGAATAGCGGTCGCGGAATCTCGACGCTCTAGAATTACTATTCAGCAATTCTATACACCCATGAAATCCCGTAGAATAAATTGGATAATGTTCAAAAACAATTTTCGGCCCGTGAAATTGTTCCAACTCGCCTAAAAACCACTGAAACTGTTCTTCATCATCAGGCAACGAAGAATTCATGGCGACGAATTTTATCTTTAGCCCATTAACTTCTTTGAAGAAAGAATACCATGATCGTCCGTCAGCTGTCTTACATAATACTTCCTTCAGGTAAGAAATGTAAGCGGGATCCAATTTACCACAGATCTCTTCACACAAAACCTGCCAACTCCTCACTCTCAGCTTCTCTTCTTCTTTCGGTTCATCGAAGACACCCATTTTTTTAAATAGATCCTTCAGCATAATATTTATTTCCCCACTAAGAACAATGTCGTGATTGCCGATAACGGGATATAAGGGAGTCATTTTATCTCTCACATAGTTGTCGGTAATTACTTCCCTAAACCTCTCGAATTCGCTACGACAAACCATGTCTCCGGAGAATAAGATAAAATCAGGGTTCATATCCCGAATAACCCTTGCTATCGCATTATGTTTTACCTGCGGCATTTCTATTGTCTCGATATCCTGACGGGTGTCCCCATAGGCAATAAAATGTAATGCCTTAGCATAAAGCTTCTGGGAAAAAAGAAAGAGAATAACTACGACGTTGATTATCAGCAGGAATGTCCTGGCGTGTTTGCTCATAGTTGTTAACCCATAAGATTGTGTCTTACCACTCAAGATATGGTGTTTTCTTAAGCATAAATGATCCATATGAATCCAGGTATAACTAACCCTCGCGCATTTTTGAAAATCACCCTGCTAGACAGTAATCTTTTTTGTGGTCTCCCAAATACCGTGTAAATTGCAACGGGTCAAAATTCGGAGAGTGGAAGGCTCTTTGACGGATATGGGGACAGTTACTTTTGCTTGGGGACACAATGGTGAAAACTCTATCCGCGAAATCAGATCGGTATTTACATACACCTCAATCCACTGAATATAATGGTTTACTGCCATAGGATGCAGATTCTCGCCAATTTGAATATCCAAGTCAAACGGCTCGCCGCTTTTTATTATACCAAGCGTTTGTAGAAAAGGGGCATGCCCTTTTTCTTTGGCGGTTAGATTTGTTGGATCATTTACTCGGTTAATATTTTGATACCAATCCACCTCATCCGCGCTAACGCTTTTTAAGACACTCATACCTGGAACTAACCCTATAGCAATAGTCGACACACCCAGCGTCTTCAAAAACTTCCTTCTATTAAAGTCCTGCATAATACTTTCCTTCTCAAAAAAGATAAAAAATTTAAATTAGACCTTCGGCGACTTTTTTACAGTAGTGGCAATTCATGAATTGCCACTACATGGTTGGTTTG
>JAGWZR010000034.1 GCA_018968795.1 Planctomycetota bacterium
AGCAAAATAAAGAGAAAGCGGTGGTAAGAAATGATTTCAAATTTTAAGGAGTTGTGATGGCAACAAACTATTTGATTATTGGCAGTGGTCCGGCGGGTATTACAGCAGCTGAAAATATTCGCACATTAGATAATCGGGGAAAGATCACGGTGATTTCAGAAGAGAGAGTGCCTATGTTCTATCGGCCCAGGATCCCTGAATACGCTGTGGGAAAGCTAGAAATTGAAGACCTCATGGTAAAAAAGATGGATTTCTACGACCAGAAGAGAATCAAACTCCATCTTAAGGTGAAAGCCGTTAGGCTGGATAGAGAAAGAAAATTCGTTGAGACCTCTGATGGCCAAAAATACGGATATGATAAGCTCCTTATTGCTACGGGAATTGCCCCCATAAAGCCTCCATACCCGGGAAGTGTACTTAATGGTATATTTACCATGCATTATCTATTCCAAGCCGAGACCATCAAGTCCTTTGTCAAGGAAGCAAGGCATGTGGTTGTTGTCGGCGGTGGACTTCTGGGTATGGATATGGCTGAGGAGCTGAAAAAAATGGGACTAGAAGTAGATTTCCTGGTCAGAAGACAAGTCTTCGGAGACCCTTTTTTTGACGAATACGGCTGCAAATTGATCAAAGAGGAGTTCGACCGTATTGGCGTACGTGTATTTACGGGTACAGAGGTTCAAACATTTGAGGGTGTGGATGGCAAATTAGCAAAGATCATGACCAAGGATGGGCGAGAGATAAAGAGCTCTTTTTGTTTTCTCTCCATTGGCGGTAGTCCATCTGTCGATTGGCTTGGAGAAAGCGGTCTTAAAATCGACAAAGGAATTTTGGTTGATAAACACCTTCAAAGCACTAGAGAAGGTATATTTTCAGCGGGAAATTCAGCCCAAATTTTCGACCCTATCTTAAGAAAACAGATCGTCCAAACCAATTGGTTTAATGCTATCACTCAGGGTCATATTGCAGGCAATAATATAGTTGGAGGTAAACTGATAGAATATAAGTCAACCACAAAATATCTTAAAAAAGTTGGAACATTATCGTTTAATCTCATTGGCTTGGGTAATGTTTTGGTGGAAGGTGGGTTGAGGGTTTATTTTAAAGGAGCTAATCCGAGGGAGTATATCCTGATTACCGTGAAAGAAGGGGTTGTCGTGGGTGCAGTCGTTTGTGGATTGCCCATGATTATCTTAAAGTTAAAAGATACGATTGAAAAACAGAAAGTGATTCCAAATTTGGAGAAGCTAATAGAACAAAAAGAAGGCGCGTTAGATGCATTTCTAAAAATTCTGACATACTTCTGAAAACCTTTGGATAGTAAGCTATGTTCATGCATAACAGGACAAAAGCGGATTCTATACATTTTTGATGACTGAGTGATAGGAGAAATATAATAGTATACTATTTTATCCCTCTATAATTTCTTAAGAGGATAGTACTATGAAGACAAAATGGATTTTTATTGGTTTAGTTGTTTTGCTACCTATTGGATGTGCGACAACGCAAAAATCCAGCGAGATAGAGCAACAGATAATAAAGGCCGGCGCAGATTCAGATATACCGGTACCTGATTATGCCAGGGGTATCGAGGGATATGTAGGATCGAAGGTTTGCAAGATATGTCACCGCGCAAATTACGAAGGCTGGAAGACGACGTACCACAGCAAGTATATACAAGATCCCAATGCCCCCGGTGCCTTGGTTGCAGATTTCTCTATAAAAAGTGAATATCGTACGTTTGAGCTGAAAGACGTCGATTTACTCATAGGAAGCCGCTTTAAGCAACGGTTTATGAAGAGAATTGGTAATGACTATTACATGTTCCCTGCACAATGGAATGTGGCGACGAAGGAGTGGGTCAAATACTTTCCAGAAGATGAATGGTGGTGTAAATATTATCCGAACGACTGGAAACAGAGACCGACATCAAATCTTTGCGATGGATGCCATACCGTAGGATTGATGATGACAGGCAATAAATTCATAGAATGGAATATTGCCTGTGAACAATGCCATGGTCCAGGCAAAGAACATGCTTTCGCACCAAGTATAAACAATATTATAAACCCAGCCAAACTACCTTTCGATAAGGCAAATGACGTGTGTTTTGACTGTCACGCAGAAAATCTTATACCACAGGAATTTTTGGAAAAATATGGTATAAGGGATTATCCAGTAGGTTATAAACCCGGAGAGGATTTGGTGAAATATAAAATACTAGTCCCTTTTATACCCGGTAAAGAAACTAACGTTTTTTTCTCAAGCGGGATTGCAAAAAAGAATAGGGCTCAAGGAAACGACTTTGTCCGTAGTACGATGTATAAACGCGGTATCAAATGCTTCTCGTGCCATAATCCCCATAGTGGCAAATTTACAGCCATGGTATACAAACCGGGGAATGCCCTCTGTTTGACATGTCATGGAGAAGGTTCACCATCGGGTCCTTACGTAAGTAATATTTCAGAGCATACCCATCATAAGCCTGATAGTCCAGGCAGTCAATGCATCGAATGTCATATGCCTAAAATAGGTAAAAATGCCGTTGCACTGGAGAGCCGAAGCCATGCCTTCAACTTTGAATATATGAGTCCTGAACAAACGATATTGTATGGACAACCAAATGCCTGTAACCGATGTCACCAGGACAAATCCCCAGAATGGGCACTAGAGGCACTAAAGTCTTGGGGTGGTAAAGGGAAATGGACGTGGACAAGGGCACTTGAAGCCTCATCAGAAATGAAGAAAGGCAGGGAGACTGAGCCTTCTCATTAGGTGTTAATTCACTTATGAAAGTTTCATTATTAGTGATCCTATGTATCACCATACAAGGATTTATTATACCTACAGAGGTATTGGCGTTGAGACCCTTTGTCACAACAGATGCAGACGTAGTGGAAACCAATTTAGTCGAAATCGAATATGGCATTTTTGGACTGCACGTGCAAAAACACCCAGATCATGACGAACTGACATTGGAACCTTCGAGTATGCGTTTCAATTATGGGCTACCCTGGGACAGTGAGATTGTTCTGGAAACCGTGGGTCAGCTAATTGATAGCAAAAATGAAGGGATATCGCACACAAACATAAATGAGAAACAATTTGCCAATTCAGCGGCCTCTTATAAGAAGGTCTGGTGGCGTGCTGAGAGTGGCGGTTGGATACCCAATTTTGCTACAGAGACAGGCGCCCTCATTCCCACAGAAAAAGGTACTTCTGGCGTAGGTTTTGAGGGTACGGGCATATTTTCGTGGTATCTAAAAAACTTCACCTGCCATATGACCCTCGGTGGAGGAACGACAACAGAGGATTTTGAGCACAATAAACATGGTCTCTTCGTCTACGGTTTGATTTTAGATGTGCCTATCCCCCGATATAACAAATTTCATTTTGTGACAGAATACAGCGGAGAAAAGATAGAGAACGCTGTGTTGGATCATCAATTATTAGGAGGCATGTTATGGGAAGGCCCAAAAGCCATCGTGTTTGACATGGCTGGATTTGCAGGTTTGAATGCTGAAAGTGTAGATTGGGGTATGACGATGGGCATGACATTTACTATTGGTAAAACAAAAAAACGCGGTGAATTATGAAATTTATTACTATTGCACTTACCACTCTATTCATGCTGGCAAAATGGTGCTCTGCGGGTAACGAGGTGATTGTTTATACCTCTGAGGACCAGATCTTTGCAGAACCCATCCTTCAGGAATTCGAAAAAAAAACGGGAATAAAGGTTCGGGCAATTTATGATACAGAAGAAACGAAGAGCACAGGTTTGGTCAATCGCCTGATTGCAGAGAAAGATAATCCGCAGGCAGATGTATTTTGGAGCAATGACCCAGTGCGCCCTGTTTTGCTTCAAATTAAGGGTTTAACGACACCGTATGTTTCAAGTGTCGCAGCAGATATTCCAAGCATCTATAAGGATGTAGATGGGCATTGGACTGGTTTTTCTGCACGGGCACGTATCATCCTTTATAATACCAACCTTGTGAATATGGACGAAAGACCATTGTCGATATTCGATCTTGTTAAACCTAAGTGGAGAGGTCAGGTTGCTATAGCAAACCCATTATTTGGCACTACCTCAATACACATGGCAGCATTATTCATAGCTTTGGGCGATGAAAAGGCAAAGAAATTTCTGAATGATCTGAAAGCCAATGGTGTAAAGATTGTTTCCTCAAACAGCGAAGTAAAGCGACTCGTAGCAAGGGGCGAGGTTAAGATGGGGATTACGGATACGGATGACGCCCATATGGCCGTTAAGGAAGGAGTCCCTGCGAAGGAGGTATTTCCAGATCAATCCACCATTGGTACTTTTATTATACCCGATATGGTCTCCCTGATAAAAAACAGCCGCAATCAAGAGAATGGAAAGAAACTAATTGATTACCTCGTCAGCAGCACGGTTGAAAGAAGTCTGGCATGGGCACCATGTGCGCATATGCCGCTAAGATACGGTATAAAGACGCCGCCAGATGTGCTGACCCTTGATGCCGTGAAGGGTATGAACATCAATTACCCTGATGTTGCCGCGAAGCTGGAAAAGATCACTGAATTTCTCAAGCAGTGGGCAGGCTATTAAATGCAGAAGAAACTGACACTGGGTTTTATCTTTGCGCTATTTGTTTGTGTCACCTTTTTGCCGATTGTGTGGATGTTTGGAAACTCTATATACGGAGACGGCGGATTTTCGTTCGTTTATTACAAAGATATTTTCTTAACCCAAAAATATATAAAAGTTATTTCTAATAGTCTTATACTCGCTTCTATCACCGCCCTATTATCTTCTTTCGTAGGTATCCCTGCGGGATTTTTTCTTGCTAAAACAAATCTTCCGTTTAAAGGTTTTTTTAAAATGTGTTTTTTTATACCACTGATTATCCCCTCTTATACCACAGGCATTGCATGGGCAAATCTTCTGGGGAAAACAGGGTTTTTGAATAATATTCTATCTCAGTATATGTTATTCTCACCCGAATCTGTTTCGAATTTCATCTACAGTATCTATGGCGCTTCGTTCGTCCTTTCGATAAACCTCTTTCCCGTCATAATGCTAATAACCGAATATGCCCTAAAAAATTTAAACCCTCGACTTGAGGAGAGCGGCCTCGTTACGGGTAGTGTTTTTCGGGTATTGAGGCAAATTACATTGCCTTTGATTACTCCTGCTATTATCTCCAGCATGATGATTGTCTTTGTGCTGTCTCTCTCTGAATTCGGAATACCATCTCTCCTGCAGGTCAATGTCCTTACTACCCAGATATTTACTCAATTCAGCGCTTTTTATAACGAGAAGGCCGCAACGGCTATCGCCCTTCCACTCATAGCGATTACCTTTGTTGTAATGACGTTGGAGCAGGTTTATCTGCAGGGAAAATCTTTTGAGATATTGGGAAGGAGGGGTTCAAATAGCACAATCAAGTACGATGTCAAATGGCTCAGTGTGGTTGGCGTAATCTTTTGCACCTTAGTTCTGATTGGATGTGTTATCATTCCACTGAGCACACTTATTTTTAGCGCTCAAACAATTTCCGCCTACCATGACGCCATTCTCCTGGCCAAAAGAGGTATTACGAACAGTGTATTGTTCGGATCCATTGGGGCTACCTTTCTCACCTTTATGGGCTTCTTTTTAGGGTATCTTTCCGAAAAAATTCAGTCAAGATTAAGAAATAGTACGGCACTATTTATCTGGCTGTTTTTTGCAGTACCTGCGACGGTGTTAGGTATCGGACTCATTAAATTGTGTAATAGACCAGAGGGAATATTCCAATTTATTTACGGTTCCTTGTGGATCGTGATTATCGGATATGTGGCAAGATTTTCGCCGTTATCCAGCCGTATCATGGCAAATTATCTCAAACAAATTCCACATTCTATGGAAGAAGCAGGCACGGTAATTGGCGCATCGTGGTACAGAATTTTAGGCAATATTTTACTGCCTCTGCAAAGTCATGGACTAATCGCTACATGGTTGATTTCTTTTATGTTTTGCATCGGAGAGATGGGTACGACGATACTCGTTTATCCACCTGGACACGAAACGCTTCCCATAACTTTATTTACGGTTATGGCAAATAGCCCAGCGAACATTGTTTCTGCGCTTTCTATCATAATCGTAGTTATGACCTTGTTGCCTGTAGGAGTTTTTCTCGCGATTTCAAAGTATCTTATAAAATCTCAGATTGCTCAATAGCGCAAAAATTAGACACGATTAACAGGATTCACACTTTTTTATCTTTTGAATTTATCCAGTTTCATCCAGTAAATCCTATCATAATTCCAAATTTAAAATGAATGCCCTTGAGGTAAAACATTTAATCAAGTGTTTTGACGGCAAAGAGGTTGTAAGTGACATTTCTTTTAATGTTGAGAAAGGACAACTCCTGGCATTATTAGGCCCATCAGGATGCGGTAAAACAACAACCTTGAGGATGATTGCGGGCCTCGATACCCAGAATGATGGAGAAATTTGGATAGAAGGCGTGCTTGCAAGTCATGGCAGCAAATCGCTGATTCCTCAAAGACTACGGCATATTGGAATGGTATTCCAAGACTTGGCCCTCTGGCCACACATGACGGTGTGCGAAAACATCGAATTTGGACTAAAAGCAAAGGGGCTTGCGAAGACCGAAAGACAAAAAAAGATTGATGCCGTTTTAACCAAGGTCAAGATGCAGAAATATGCCAATGAGTACCCGTCAAGACTTTCGGGTGGACAACAGCAGTTGATTGCCATTGCACGGGCAATTGTTACAGAACCCAAATTGTTACTTATGGATGAACCGTTGTCGAATATCGATGTAAAATTGCGCGAGGAGGTCCGGCAAGAAATTAGACGCATCCAACACGAGACTCAGATTACAACTGTTTATGTAACTCACGACCAGGAAGATGCTTTTCTTCTGGCCAACAAGGTAGTGGTAATGAATGCAGGAAAGGTGGAACAGATAGGTAACACCGAGGAAATTTACTCTTTCCCGAAATCGCTCTTTGTGGCCAATTTTGTGGGAGAATCAAATGTTATCGAGGTAAAAATAGTCGGTAAGGATAAAGTATCAACGCCGTGGGGTGAATTTGCCTGTAATACAAAAGGGCATGAGAAAGAAAGCGCCTTCCTCTTCTTCAGACCGCATCAAGCAAGGATTGAGAAGGGTGGTCAATTTGATGGAGTAATCGTAAATCGAAACTTTGTGATAGACGGGTATATGTATCGTATCTCTACGTCTGGTGGAGAAATTAAAGTGCAAGATTTGGCAAAGTATGAGGTAGGCCAGTCGGTAAAGTTCTCTATCAAAAAAATGGAGGTCTTATTTTTTTAGAGTTGGAAAACCGGATTATGTTGTTTCTCTTCTCCTATGGTAGTAGGTTCGCCATGCCCTGGGTAAACAACTGTCTGGTCATCTAAGATAAATAGCCGAGTCTTTATCGAGTTAATTATTTTAGTATAAGAACCGCCGTAAAGATCTGTTCTTCCAATCGAGCCGGCGAAGAGCGTATCTCCAGTAAACACTGCATTGCCTATGAGGAAACATACGCTGCCTGGAGAATGTCCAGGGGTGTGTATGACTTGTATAGTTTCATTTCCGATAAGAATTTCTTCGTTATCTTTGAGATGCCTGTCTATCTTGGGGGCAGAAATGCGAGGTAATCCAAAAGCCGATGTTTGATCATTCAAATAATTGAGAAGAGGAATATCCTCTTGATGGAGCAAAAACTCTGCGCCAGTTATATCCTGTAAGGGTCTTACCCCACCCACGTGATCGAAATGGGCGTGTGTGTTCATGATGAATTGCAAGGTAAGGTTGTGCTTTTTTAAAAGACTAAGAATTTCTTTTGGGTTACCGCCGGCATCAATGACTATTGCTGTGTTATCTTTTTTTGACCCGATAATATAACAATTCACTTCCAGCGGGCCGACTGCCAGCGTTTCAAAGATTATATTGTGTAATTTCATTGTTTTCACTGGTAATATTTGTTTTAAGATTGAAGGTTGCTTGACCAACATTCTAATATAAAAATCGCCTTTAATCTATAATTTTTACCATAATTTCAGGCACAAAATCACGTTATTATTGGCTTTTTGCCTAAAAAATTTAGGGATATTTTGTGAACTTCCTTCCCAAGCAGCACCTGAAAATTGGTAATTACGTTAAATACATAGACGAAATCCTTCATAAATGTGATAAGGGGATCGAATACTGCAAAATTTGTCCCAATGAGTTTGTATGCACAGAACTGGAAAAGGACGACTTCGGACTTGAGGATTCAACCATATCGGCTGTATTAACCGCGATACAGTATGCCCTGAATAAAATTCCCGGTTATTTAAATCCCGACAAGAGGAACGAACTTGAAGAGCATGTCAAAAGATACATTAACGAATCCCCTGCTCATGAAAGGGGTATTTGGGAAGATAGCATTCTTGATATATTACTTGATAACAAGCTTGCCAACCCTTCATATAAACCCAAGGCTAAAATAGGAGAGGTCAGGGTACTACTCACTTACGGCGCCAAAATCAGTTTTTCTACTTGCCTAAAGTGTCTACTTCTGGAAAACGCAGTCACTCTCCTGAACAATACTATAGCCCTCCCTAGCGAAATTACTTCAAACAGCACAAAGATTATAAACCAATTTGTCCACTCCAAACACATTGACGTTGCAATTCCACCTATGCCTAGTTGGGTAAAATATTGCGCTGAAGAAGCTATAACCGAAATAATTCAAAGGTGCAAATTAAATGATATAGGGCTAGCGTCTGCCCTATGTTATTACGCTGTACTTACCAGATCGCTTATCCCTGGAAACATTGCTGTAACCGGCGGATTGGACAATCAAGGAAATATACTTAGGGTAGATTACCTGGATGGCAAAATAGAAACAGTCTTAAGGGAATTGCACTTTATAGACAAGATCGTTATCCCCAAAGGCTCTTCATTCAGTATTCACGTTCCTGCGAATGTAAAAATAATTGAGGTTAGCGACCCTGAACAGGCAATAGATGTTGTATTCAGGAATTCTATGTAGCATTATCAATAACACAACTACATGGAGTGCAAAACACACCGCGTTACTGCTTGGCGGCTTGGCGCTTCGGGAGCATAGGATTTATATCAGGTTCTAATACGAAGGCAATAAACAGCTCTCCCATCCCGCTGGAAAGCCAGTTCATAAGGATATCTTTTACGTCAAAAACCCGCATCGGTAAAAAACCCTGTATAATCTCATCGGTTAAACCCAGTGAAAACGCTAAAATGGTTGTGTAAAGATATACTCGTGTCTTTTTTACCTCATTTTTAAGGGCCCAAAAAACGATACAACTCAATATGCCGTACATGAGCAAATGAAGTCTTTCCGCTCCAGTACAACACATATATTTCAGTATGGCAAGGCAAGCAAGGGATATGAAAAAGAAGGCAATATAAACCGAGGGTTTTTTTTCTTCTCTCCGAAAGATTAAATAAATTAGAAAATAGGCACCCGATACAAACACCAGAAACCATCCGAGATAATTAATACTATTGCCCCATTGACGTAATACAAACCTCCAAAACGTCGGCCCAAAAGGCAGAGAAATATAGATTGTCAAAGTATAGATAACAACCACTGCCCATCGCCATTTCTGAGAGACTCTTTTTATAAAGCTGTAGTTAATGTATACGGGCATAAAACAACTGTTATTGACAATTTTTACGACGTACGAAAAGCACGATTTTATAAATTCACAATTTCACAGTCAGTCCCTGAGCCATCTTGATCTCTCTTGCGTGGTTGACCGTCCATGCCGTACGGTGTGTTACTACGTCAATCAGCGTACTGGCCGATGGCAATCCGGTTCCGCTCTTTTTTACACCGCCAAAGGGTAAATGCACCTCGGCTCCAATCGTGGGAAGGTTCACATAGCCAAGTCCATATTCACAATCATCACGTATCCTCTTTACCTTACGGAAATCCTCAGTTATCACTGCGCAGGAAAGACCGTAGTCAGTATCATTATGCACCTCTATTGCCTCGTCAATACCTTTTACGGGAATGATTGCCACATGCGGACCAAAAACCTCTTCATGAAGAACGCGACTCTTCGGATTGTTTTGCATACGGTATAAAAAGGGGGACATAAAATATCCCTTTTTATATGGCTCTTCCGTAAGCCTCCCACCGTCCAGCAATACCTTAGCACCCTCCTTTTTGGCCAGATCATTGTATCGTGTAATCTTTTCCGTTGCCGACTGGTTAATCACAGGACCCATAAATACGTCCTCATCCAATGGATTACCAATTCTCATCCTCTTGGTTATCTCAACAAACCTCTTTTCAAATTCGCCCAAAACTTTTTCATGCACAATCAAGCGGCTTGCAGAGGTACAACGCTGCCCCGACGTCTTAAAGGCGCTAATAATGGCAGCATTCACGGCAATATCAAGATTGGCGTCATCAAGGACAATCAGTGCATTTTTCCCACCCATCTCGCAGGCACACATTTTATTGTGGAATCCGGCGACAATCTTCTTTATTTCCGACCCCACATCATTAGAACCCACAAACAACACCACGTGGGTATCCGGGTGTTTCACCAGTAAATCTCCACAACCGCCGTGTACCACATTGATGACGCCGGGTGGAAAACCCGCTTTATGGGCATATTCAGCAATCTTATTTGCCGTACACGACGTTTCTCTGGAAGGCTTGAGAATAACCGTGTTTCCCTCCACTACTGATGGACAGATCAACCACAAGGGGATTGCAAAAGGGAAGTTCCACGGTGTAATCGCCGCTACGACCCCCTTAGGTTTTCTGCGCATGAAAGCGTCTTTCTCCGGAATCTCAGAATCAATCACATCGCCATGAGGCATCCGTACCGTACCGACCACATACTGCACCATGTGGATACCTTCCGTAACGTCGGCACGGCCCTCTATGATTCCTTTTCCACATTCCCTGGTTACTAATCGAGATATTTCTTCTCGATCTTTCTTCAACAACTGAACAAAATCATCAAAATATTCACCGCGCTTGATACGAGACAAACGTTTCCAGCCATCGTAAGCAGCTTGTGCGGCATGAACGGCATTATTTACGTCGGTTTCTGAAGATAATGGAAATGTGCCCAATACCTCATCGACATTCGCAGGATTTCTGCTTTCAAACCGATCGACAGAGGTACCATTTACAAATGTTCCATTGATATAATTTTCCCCTTCCATAATTCTTCTACCTCCTTTTAAATTAGGCTGCATTCGACAGCATAACTTAATGTATAAATTCTCAATACCGAGTTTTCAGTCGCCTCTCTCCTGTAGAATAATAAAATCATTCTGCACGGAGTGAAGAATTTAATTCAACCAAATATAGCACATACCCAAGGATGAGTCAATTTTGCTTTAATTTTTAAGTATTTTATTTTCCGGTCGTTTTTGATATTCTTATCTATTATGTGTGCAATTTCCGGAAAGCAAGTCACCTCTTCTTTACGAGCAACATTGCTGCCTTATTATGGGGGAAAACTGAATAAGAAGGTGTTAAATTATCTTCCAAAAATTTGCAATCTTAAACATAATAATTTATGAAAGTACTCGGTATAGAAACGTCTGGGAATATCGGCGGTATTGCCATTTGTGAAAACAAACACGTTATCACTACTAAGGACTTTGGGTCACTCATGCAACATAGTAAAGAATTGATCCCTGCTATTAAAGATGTTTTTAGTCAAATTGGCTGGGAACCAAAGGATATTGACCTCATTGCAGTTGACGTAGGACCAGGATCATATACAGGGCTACGCGTAGGCGTGGCTTGTGCAAAGACACTGGCTTATGCATTAAATAAGCCCGTCGTTGACGTACCCATATTT
>JAGWZR010000035.1 GCA_018968795.1 Planctomycetota bacterium
ATCTTTTGTGATTCCCCTCTAGCCTCCCCCTTTATCCCCCTCACTGAGGGGGACAGGGGGAGGGGTGTGTAAGTTTGCCGCAACACACCCCCAGCCCCTCTTTCTAGAGGGGAGATTAAAAGTTGCTGCCAAAGGCAGCCTAATTTATTGTCTTATGATAATTCATCGGGACGTGTCAGTACTCATTCTATTAAAAAATTCTCCTACTCCCCGATTCTTTTATTCGTAATGAAAGAAGTAAAAATGCTTCGAAAACTAAAAAACCGAATATTCGAGATCTTAGACGTAACATCGTCTGACAAATTACCCACAAGGACATTCGATGTTTTCATTATAACCTTAATTTTCCTCAACGTAGTTGCCGTCATTCTGGAAACGGTAGAAAGCCTTTCATCTCAATATAAGTCTTTCTTCGGAACATTTGAGGCATTCTCAGTTTCAGTATTCACCATCGAATACCTTCTCCGCCTATGGACTTGCACTAACGACAATAAGTTTAACAGCACTGTTAAAGGAAGAATCAGATTCGCCCTGACCCCCTTAGCTCTTGTAGATTTGATAGCTATTTTACCGTTTTACTTACCAATGTTTATGCCTCTCGACTTACGATTCATCAGGTCACTACGCCTCTTTCGTTTGTTTCGTTTATTAAAGATGGCACGCTATTCCGAATCCTTGAAAACACTTGGAAATGTCTTTAAAGAAAAAAAGGAGGAGCTCCTGATGGCTATGTTTACAGCGTTCATTTTGTTGATAATTGCCTCAAGTCTCATGTACTTTGTTGAAAATAAAGCACAACCTGAAGTTTTTTCGAGCATCCCGGCGGCGCTGTGGTGGGGAGTAGAAACACTGACCACTGTTGGCTATGGCGATGTTTATCCTGTAACTCCTCTGGGAAAATTTTTGGGGGCGATAATAGCTATTCTAGGGATTGGAACGGTTGCATTACCAGTAGGAATACTTACTTCAGGGTTTGCTAAGGAAATGCAAAGAAGACACGGGAAAAGAAACCTTTGCCCACACTGCGGAAAAGATATTGATGAACCGTCAAAACATTAATCTAACATGAATAAAAGAAAGAATCTGCGATGAAAATCACACGTCGACTAACAAAGTATTTGGCTCTGCTAAATGGCTGCTTCTATTTAAACCGTTGTTTTTGAAACTAACATCTCTTTTATCTTCATAAGCCGGCTGATATTGGAGCGCTCCATCTCATCTAATTTGGTTTTTACAAATTTCATGGATTCCTGTAACTGAGGAATCAGCACATATTCAAGAGCATTTACCCTTCTACGTGTCTTTTCTATCTCCCTCGCTAACAAACGAATGGATTGTTCCAGTTCGGCAACTTTCACCACATAAGGGAAAAAATCCTTAAGTCGTCTAATCGCATCGTCAAGTTCTATGGGTGTATCCACAAGGCTGTAAGCGTTATTTTCCGTTACAGATACTTCGAATACAGGCGCTTTAACATTCAATATACTTTTCTTAAAAATCTTTAATTCCAGATCCCCTTTCGATTGTTCTAAAGCGATGGATATGTTCTGGGAAGAAGAGGTAATCTGCGCGAGAACAAACAGCTTCATGCAGTTGGGTAAATCCGCATCCACTCTTTGACGAGCCTCTTTATATGCGTTTACCAGGATCAAAAACTCTCTCATAAGACCTTCGTTTTTGTCCTTGAGGAGTTTATGACCTCGCACAGCCATCAAGAATCTTCGGCGCAGTTTAAAAAATTCCATTCTGGTGGCATTGATTTGTTGTTTCATCGTATTTTTATTTGTAGTGGTTTACCACGGAGTTTCACGGAATTGCATTGGTAGCCGCAACCTTTAGGTTGCGCCGTTTCTCGCTTTACACAAGGATAAAATTACGCAGGATGAGCCTGCAACTGCACGAAATTTATTTTCCAGTGTTACTCCATGCTTTTCTGTGGCGAATTATTCCAAGCCTTGTAATATCTTTCAATATATGCCTGTTTGATCCTTTTCAGTTCGGTTTTCGGTAAAAAACCTAATATCTTCCAGCCGAGATTAAGCGTCTCCTCAATCGTTCTATCTTCTTTCTCACCCTGTAATAGAAAAAGTTTTTCAAAAAGTTCAGAAAATTTTATGTATTGTACATCTATCGGAGTCATTGCCGATTCGCCCAGCACAATGGCCAATTCCTTGACGTTCTTCCCCCTGGCATACGCCGCATAGAGTTGATTTACAACATCGGCATGATCTTCCCGTGTCTTGTCATTACCAATCCCTTTGTCTTTAAGTCGAGAAAGAGACGGCAAGACACCAATAGGCGGATAGATACCTTGTGTATGAAGTACTCGGCTAAGGATAAGCTGTCCCTCGGTAATATAGCCCGTAAGATCAGGAATGGGATGAGTCTTGTCGTCCTCTGGCATAGTCAAAATAGGCATCTGCGTAATCGAACCTTTTTTGCCTTTTATACGCCCTGCACGTTCGTAGAGGGTGGCAAGGTCAGTATACAAATAACCCGGATAGCCGCGCCGCCCCGGCACTTCTTTCCGCGCCGCAGAAATTTCGCGAAGCGCCTCACAATAGTTTGTCATGTCCGTGAGTATGACCAGAATATGCGCGTCTTCCTCGTAAGCAAGATACTCGGCTACGGTCAGCGCCATACGCGGTACGGCAATACGCTCTATGGTTGGGTCATCTGCCAAATTGATGAAGAGCACAGCCCGTTCGATGGCGCCCGTTCGCTTGAAATCCGTTATAAAATAATTGGACTCTTCAAAGGTAACCCCCATAGCCGCAAAGATCACTGCAAACTTCTCGCCTGACTGAAGCACCTTTGCCTGCCGCGCTATCTGGGCGGCAATCTTCGCATGCGGGAGTCCTGCCCCTGAAAAAATAGGTAGTTTTTGACCCCGCACGAGGACATTCATGCCGTCAATAGAAGAAATTCCTGTCTGAATAAACTCTTTCGGATAATCCCTGGCGCAAGGATTCATGGGGTTACCATTAATATTTAAAAACTTGGTAGGAATAACAGGTGGACCCCCATCAATCGCTTCACCAGCGCCATTAAAGACCCTTCCAACAATGTCGGGCGATACGCCAATCTCCATTCCTTTACCCAGGAATTTCACCTTAACATTATCTCTGGCGATCCCGCGCGTCCCTTCAAATACCTGAACGAGCGCCCTGCTGTCTGCAATTTCTAAAACCCTTCCACGCCGTACCTCACCGCTGGCAAGTTTTATTTCTGCAAGTTCGCCGTAAGTTACTCCTTCCACATCCTGTAAAAGCATGAGAGGACCAATAATATCCCGAATATTCAAATATTCCTTAAACAATATTCCATCCCCATGCTAAAGTAAGAATCTGCTATGTAACGAAGTCTGTAACCATACAAATTAAGTAATCATTCAGGAGAAGCCTGTAGTCAGAAGTCAGAATAAAAAACTTTTTATCTCGTTCCCAAGCTCCTGCTTGGGAACGTACTTGCTATAAAAGCTCCTGCTTTTCATTTCATTAAATCTCAATTAAATCAATCTCAATACAACCCTCACCAGTGGAATAATTTCTCGCACTTGAATAAACCCAATGCTCTGCTTGCTCTACAAAGCCCATTTTTACTGGATTATTATGAATATACACAACCTTTTGCCTAAATACTTCTTCGTCCGTTATCATCTGGGGATGAAATCCCTCCTGCCATACCTGATGTTCACTATCCGTCTTATAATTCTTTTTGTAATATTCAAATTGATTTAGTAACCATTTTCTCTCATCTAACTTTGCAGTTTTAATTATTTCTCGTGCAGTATAGCTTTTAAAGTCTTTTACTATCTGGCTTAGGTTATCAGCAGAGGCAATAAAATGAATGTGGTTATCCATCACTACATAAGCAAACAATTTTAATCCTTTATTCTGTCTGCAATAACTTAATGACTGAACGATGATGTCAAAATATCCCCTCTTTGTAAATACTGGTATCCACTCCACAATGGTAGATGTTACAAAATAAATACTATTATTCTTTATTATCTGATAACGTGACCTCATTTTTATTCAAAGCAGAGCTTTTAATACACACTTGTTCCCAAGCAGGAGCTTGGGAACGAGATGTCAATAAAAAAACTTTAACAAATAAGTACCCATTTCTATTCTGGATTCTGACTCCTGAATTCTGATTCCTCACACGTTTCACACGCTTCTTGACAAACCCTCTAACTCTTTCCTCATCTTTGCTTCCAGCTTATCAAATTCACCAAGACTTTCTTCCGGGATAAACCTCATTTGTGCAATATCTGACAGAGAAGAAATAGAAAGTATCGTTGAAAGCTCAACGTTGGATTGCAACAACTCGTTTGCCCTATCATAATACCTGATAATCACCGATAACATAAGGAACTGCTTTCTCAGAGAGGTATAGGTATCGCGGAGGTCGTAGGCATTTTGATACAGAAAATCTTCACGAATCATTCGGGCAACCTCCATAATAAGCCGATCTTTTGAAGCAAGGGAATCAATCCCTACCAATCGCACCAATTCTTCCAGTTCAGCTTCTTTTTGTAATATTCCCATGGCCTTCACACGACACGCCTTCCAGTCCTTATGGATATTGGCAACAGAAAACTCATCCACAACGTCTTGATAAAGCGAGTAGCTGGTCAACCAATTAATTGCGGGAAATTGCCTTTGGGAAGCCAGCCTGTCATCAAGCCCCCAAAATGCCTTTACCACTCGTAACGTGGCCTGGGTTACGGGCTCAGAAAAATCCCCGCCGGGAGGCGACACTGCCCCAATTACGCTCAAACTCCCCTGCCGCTCATCAGAACCGAGACAAATCACATTCCCAGCACGTTCATAAAAACTGGCCATTCTTGAACCCAGATATGTCGGGAAACCTTCTTCGCCCGGCATTTCTTCCAGTCGGCTGGATATCTCCCGCATAGCCTCGCCCCAACGGGAGGTAGAATCAGCCATAAGAGCCACGCTGTACCCCATATCCCGATAATACTCGGCGATAGTAATTCCCGTAAAGACTGACGCCTCCCGCGCCGCAACCGGCATGTTAGATGTGTTGGCAATCAATACAGTCCGCTCCATGAGGGACTCGCCCGTCCTCGGATCCTTAAGGATTGGGAAATCAATCAACACCTCCGTCATCTCATTTCCGCGTTCACCACACCCTACATAGACGATTATATCCGCATCTGCCCAGCGGGACAGTTGATGTTGAATCACAGTCTTTCCGCTTCCAAATGGTCCTGGTATGCAAGCGACGCCACCTTTTGTAACGGGGAAAAACGTATCAATAACCCGTTGGCCTGTAATCAAAGGAACTGTTGTATTCAGTTTTTTTTTCACCTTGTAAGGATTTCTTACAGGACGCCTCTGAAACATGGCTAACTCTTTCGCGCCCCTCTCTGTCTCTACCACCGCAACAATATCTTCTATCGTTCCCTCTTTCTCTTCGATTACACTCAGCTTTCCTTCAACACCAGACGGCGCCACGATCTTGTGTCGCACAAGCTTTGATTCCTGCACATATCCAATCACATCACCGGGAACAATCTCTTCACCAATGTGTTTTAAAGGATAAAAATGCCACCTCTTTTTCCTATCAAGCGGTGGATGTTCGATTCCCCTCATAATATAATCACCATGCAAACGATTGATTACATCCAGTGGTCTCTGGATGCCATCATAAATTGCGCCAATAAGCCCTGGTCCCAGCTCTACATTAAAAGCGCTATGGGTTGGATGGACGGGTTCGCATGGTCCAAGCCCTTCCGTTTCTTCATAGACCTGGATAAAGTACTCATCACCCCGTATCTCCACCACCTCGCCAAAGAGTTTGCAGCGTCCAACACGGACCATATCATATATCCGTGTTCCACTTAATCCTTTGGCTACGACAAGCGGACCTGAAACCTTGATGATTGTTCCATCAGTAAACACTTTTTAAGAATACCTTTCTCCGATACTTTTAAACACGCCTGATTCAAATAGTTTCTTGAAAACGTTTACAATCCTTGGATTCAATGCCTTTCCACTTAATAACAGAATCTCATTATAAGCCGCTTCTTCCGTCCACGCCTCCTTGTACGGTCTTTTGGTAGTAAGCGCATCGTAAATATCCGCTAGCTTTGTAACTTGAGCGGCAATGGGAATTCCTTCTCCTTTCATGCCATCGGGGTAACCAGTCCCATCAAAATTTTCATGGTGCGACCGCACGATCTCCCTTGCGGTTTGAAAGAACGGCTTATTTACCAATAATTGTTCTCCCTGCGTGGTATGAGTTTTCATAATCTCCCATTCCTCTGGCGTCAATTTCGCTGGTTTCTTCAGTATCTTTTCATGTATGTAAATCTTTCCAACATCGTGCAGGATGCTTGAAATCCCGATTTGTTCTGCCTGCTTTTGAGGAAACTCCAACTCCAGCGCTAATGCCTCAGAATAATGCTGTATGCGCCTGACGTGTTTGCCTGTGGTTTCGTCCGATGCCTCACACGCTATAGCTAACATGTATATCGTATCCGAATACGAGTCTTTAAGCTCGCCTTGCACCTTTTCCATTTCAATTCTGCTTATCTCCATATAAGCCAATCGCCTCTTCCTTTCGGTAATATCCCTTAGTATGCCTACATAAGCATAGGGAATACCTGAATCGTCTTTCACAGTGGTAATTGTCAAATTACAATCCCAGTGTTCACCACTCTTCTTTTTGTTTACAAGCTCTCCCTCCCACCACCCCTTACCCCCGATTGAATTCCACATCGAAGAAAAGAATGTTGAAGGAGTGTACTCTGATTTTAAAACTGAGGGTTTTTTGCCCAGCACCTCTTCCTGCTTATAGCCCGTTATCCTTTCAAAGCCGTTGCTTGTATGGGTAATATTCCCGTTTATATCGGTGATAATTATTGCATCCATTGAATTATTGCACGCATCCTGAAACACTTTTAATTCTTCTGATTTTTTCTTGAGGTTGTAATTACAACTGTAGCTGTACGAATCTATCGCAAGCTGCATATCCAGGTTTACTATTTTTTCAATGGCAAGGATAGCATCCAAGAATTTTTCTATATCTCCCTTGTATCTCTTGAAAATCAGCGGGAACAGAAGCGTTTTATACACGTTATAAGCGCCCATGTACAATTTTGTAGGCACCCCAACCTTATTGTGGACATCGCCTATATGAAGCCTGTTTTTAAAATATGCGCCGTCATAACTACCTTCGAACAGGCTTAAAAGATATTTCTTCTGTGCCTTTAATAACCTTGGGAGTCTATTCTGATCCATCCCAAAAATCTCCACTTCTGGAAAACTGCCTATATATTTGTAAAATGCCTCCACAAATTTTTCCGCATTTTCATCCATTAATGTCTTTAGTTCTTTCAATAATGCCACATCTTTGTCTTTAAAACTCAGATAATCTTTCCTCGTCTGCATCTCTTTTTCATCAATAGCTAATTGATTATCCTCGTATTGATTTTGAGACATTTTAAACCCTCCTAGTTTAAGTGAGGTAATAAGGGATGAAAATTTAGATATTCCTGACGTAATCTAACTATTCATTTGCAAAAATATCCATCCCTACAGCGCGTGCAATCTCTTTATTAAGTTC
Source organism: Planctomycetota bacterium (assembly GCA_018968795.1). Lineage (GTDB taxonomy): Bacteria > Planctomycetota > Brocadiia > Brocadiales > Brocadiaceae > REEB58. Next base: position 7,600 of record JAGWZR010000035.1, read on the forward strand.
CATCGTACTGGTGTGTCTGCTTTCCTGCTGTACAGGAATAATGGTAATCGCCTTTGCGGTCTTACTCCTTAACTCGGCAATCATGCCAAGACATTGTTCTGCCATGCTCTCTGTAATTAAGATAATTTCTATCAAAGAATCCCCAGCTGTTTTTCTGAGAATAGAAACTGTCTCTGCCACTGTTTTCACAGGTTCAATCCCCACTCCTATGCTTTGGTAGGGCAGGATATGTTCCTTTTCACCAATGACGACAATTTTAGACATACGTTTTTCGTAATCGTTCTTTTAACAAACTGTTCTCTATCCTGTGCACCTTCCCGCCTAACACCAATTTTAAATTAAATACTTCGGTAGTCAGACCGCATAGATACCCAAACACCCGTTCTGGTCCAAAGGGTATGCATTTCACAGAACGTAACATATCCAATAAATAATCATCGGATACCACTTCGTATCGAAAGGAAATTTTCCCGGATACATTTGATAATAACCCCTGTAGAGGCGCATTGCAATGCGCCTCTACCAGAATCTCGCGTAATGTTCCTTCTGGTGACCATGCTATGTTTTTAGCCAGTTTACGAAACAGATGGTCTTGGTTAAGCCCTTCCAAAAAGTATTGATTCAAGAGATTCATATCAAGCCTTAATGCCATTGCACGCCGTATTACCTCAAGACCCTTCACGAGCTGATAGGTCTTCAAGTATCTCTTGATAATCCTAGTATCTATCTTATTATAAATACCTTCGATATATCGCAAATAAGCGCCATCAAATATTAAATCAATGATAAAGGACAACGATTCTTTTTTTCCCCCCCCTTCATCCCCTCCTTGCAAGGGGGGGGAAACAGGTGAGGTAATTGATTGCACACGCTCCTTCATCCACTTCTGTGAAGGAACGACAAATCCTCCCTGCCCTCCTTTTTCAAAGGGGGAATCATTGATCACTCCCTTTTGCATAGCTGGATACGGAGGGATTCGATTTTGACTATGGGACATTATAACCTTCCTAATACAAGAGACCAATTCCTTGAACATCTCCGGCAAGGAGGTTTCTTTACCATGCCATAAATCGTCCCATGTATTCTTGTTAATGATTCCTCTATAAAAATTATCTATGCCTGTGCCGAATGCTTTAGACTTTATAAATTTCTTTAGGTTGAGGAAGTCGTTCTTTATCAAGAAAAAATCGCAGACGGCGCTGTCGGGCGACAACAACCGTATCTCATATAATCGGCTGTAATAGTAATCATCAAGCAATGTCTCGAATTCGTACAGATGCTTTACATGGGGAAAATAAGCCTTTAAAGGCGTGCCGCTCAAGTTCATCAGCATATCTTTAAAATCATCACTGGAAAGTAACTTTTCAAAAAAGTTCACGCCAAGCAGATTACACTCCAGGACGTTGACACGCCCTGATACGTAACACCAATCATAATGGCATACACTGTTTTCCATATTGCTCGTTTATTTTGCAGTATACGAATTTCAATTCTTGAACACAGATAAACATAGATTATCAGGATTAAAAACCATTTTTGATATCTGCGGAAATCCGCGTCCTAACTAAATATTTAATTCAGAATTCAGTATCAGATAATCGTAACATGTCGCTTAGCTTCGGAATTAATGTCGTACGAAGATTTTTTACAATCGTATCCAAGGTGTAATCAATTTCATAATTCGCGGTCTTTACAATAAAACCGCCTCTTATACCAATAGGATTTGTACTCAGAGCAATTTTTGTCTGTCTCTTTTTATCAATATTTTCAATAAAGACGTTGGTTATCCTTTGTAAGTCCCTCGCATTAAAGAATAATTCTCCCTCCAGATGATCAGGTATGTCTGCCAGCCACCTCCCTATTAAAGTAAGATAATCACCATCTGAAAGTGATTGTATACGACTCATCGCACGCTCCAGAATATTATCAATCACACTATTTTTCATCTCCAACAGCTTCATTTTATAATCACTTTTTACTATGATGAGGGTGCTTTTCATATCTTCCATGAGGCGTTCCTCTTCGGTATGCAGCATTTCCTTGTATTGTTTTTCCAGGAAGAGTTTCGCACATTCAATTTTGTTACGAAACTGCCCTTCAGCCGCTTTGATGATTTGTTCGGCCTCTTTTTGGGCGTTCTCTATAATGTAATTTTTGATCCGTTCGATGGACATATGGCAATATCTTTACATAGCGTTAAGTTAATAACTGTTCTTATTTAATGGTTCAGGAATTTCAAACTTTTTTGTTGTCCTGTTAACACTCCCCCCACCCCCTCTTTTTAGAGGGGAGGTTGTTGTGTTTCCCCTCTATCAAGAGGGGATTAAGGGGTGTGTAATAATAAAAAGTCGTTGGGTTTTGTCTTTAAAAACCCAACCTAATTTAATCGTATAGGAATTTTCATTTTATTTAAGCGGGTTTCGTGTCCATAACCAATATGGTAAATAGTCTATGGAAGACCACCCCTTCATCGTTCGACTGAGCTCACGACGAAGTCCCCTCCTTGCGAAGGAGGGGAAAGAGGGGTGGTTATAAGTTCAAAACAGGCATTTGTCAAAAACTAGGCAAATCTAGTGTCGTTGAAGTGAAGGACAATCCACCCTCTTTAGTCAACCACGTAATCAACAAGATGGAGATCAATAGGGCAATAACGGCATACGTTTCTACAAGGGCAGGAATCAGGATAGCGCGTCCTCCTTCTTCGGGTTGTTTCCCGGTAAGGTTAATAGCAGAGGTTGCAGCCCTACCCTGCGTAACTGCCGTTAAATACTCCACAATTCCCATGCATACAGCAACGAGAAAAATAGATACGCCAACGCTGGTAGATACGTTTATTTTTCCGCCAATAAGCCCAGTACGAAGCGCAATCATGATAGCACAGATAAAACCATAAAATCCCTGAGTGCCGGGCAATGCCATGAGTACAAGCATCTTTCCAAAAAGTTCAGGCTTTTCAGATAAAACACCTGCCGCCTGAGATGAGGCAATCAAAATACCTTTTGCGGAACCCAGGCAACTCAAGGTAACTACTGTAATAGCGCCAATGATAACCCATCCAAAACCCGTTTGAATGAAATAAAACTTCAGTAATTCTATCATGGTATTAAACTCCTGTTTTCGTAAATTATTTATTATTTGTAGAGGCGCATTGCAATGCGTCTCTACACTTCTTTTTATGTATATTTCTAATGTTTATTTTGAAACATTTTTAACAATAGTTATCCGCTGATTGCCGAAACCGTATGGTTGGAATCTAGGAGCGCCCCCCTCGTAAAATCTCCCAAAAAATTCCAGGAAGATTAGTCGTGCTGGATGAATAAAGGCGCTAAGAATACTCATGCTAAAGTTAAACATATGACCAGAAATAAGGGCGATTATAAATAGTATCGTGCCGACGAAAGTCCCTGTTTTGAACAATACCGCTACAACATTAAATGCCATGCCGATAATTGTCGTAGTAAGGCTAAGTGCCAGGATACGAGTATAAGAAAGGATGTCTCCAATAAAACTGGCACACCCATAGGTACCCACAATACCGTATAGGCTGACAATCCCTGTAAAAATTTTGCCAGCAATTCCCTTTTTGTTACGTCCTTGCGTCGAGATCAATCCAGCAGCGCCAAGAATAGCCAGGTATTTCCCCATGCTAAGAATAGAGGCTGGTATTCTCAGAAAAATACTAGATGCAAGGATCAAAAATCCTGGCAACACAATAAGCCACAATAATCCGTCGCATATAGCATTCAGAATATTCTTTCTTTTAAATTCTCCATACATCTTAAGTGTGATGCCGTAAAACTGGTTTAATATGCCAAGTCCTATAGCAAATACAAGGGCAATCACGGGTTTTGAAAGGGGATCCAATAGCGTAAACCTTTGTTTTACTTTTAACAAAATGTTCCCTTCACCCAAATACATCGGGTTATATAAATCCCCCGCCCACCCACCGGTAACAGCGCCAAAGATTATTGTGCTAATACCGGCATAAAGAAAAAGTTTCATGAAGTCAGAGAGCGCCTCGGAGTCGCTGTATTTTCTGGCCATCCATGCGGAAAAGGCTGTTAAAAAAACTCCATAGAACACATCGCCAAAACACAGCCCAAAGAAGATTAAAAAAGATACCATAACAAAGGGGGTCGGGTCGAATGTAAAATAATTAGGCAATCCGAACATATTAATTAATAACTGGGCAGGTTTAAAGAGTCTATTGAGTGTGATGGAGACAGGTACTTTATCCATCGGTGAAGGTTCTTCATAAAAAACTGAT
>JAGWZR010000346.1 GCA_018968795.1 Planctomycetota bacterium
GGTATTGGTAAACGCCCCGATTTTGACCGTTGGATTTATTGGGAAAAGTTTGAATATTTATCACTTATGTGGGGAACACTTGTAATGGCCGTTACAGGGTTGATTCTTTGGTTCCCCGTGCAGTTCACAAAAATTATACCAGTTTCTGTTGCTGGTATTATTGACCTTCCAAGTATCGCATTAATTGTCCATAGATACGAGGCGATTCTCGCAGCCGGGTTTATCTTTACGATCCACTTTTTCCACACTCATTTACTTCCTGAAAAAATGCCTGCGGATGAAGTTATCTTCACTGGTAAGATAACGGAGGAAGAATTTAAACATGAGCGCCTAAATCAGTTCAAGAGACTTGAAAGTCAGCGGCAGTTGGAAAACTATAAAGTTGCCCCACCATCTCTTTTTGTAACTTTTCTAGCCAGGCTCTTTGCAGTTCCTATGCTGATTATAGGCCTAATTATGGTAGGTTTTATGTTTTCGGCGCTTCTTGTTTGGGCTATTTAGCCTTTTTGTTATAAAGCTTGCGTACGCAAATTATTGCTGTTAAGTCTATTTTAATCTTGCCATAAAGAATTAAAAGTTTTTTAAGGTGTAAAGTGGCTTACAGAGTTTTAATTGCTGATGACGAAGAACGTATGAGAAGAGTGCTTGCGATGGTGTTTGAAGAAATGAGAGACGTGAAGGTCGTTACCGCAAGCAATTGTGTAACAACTTTAGATTATTTGGATAGAGAACGTTTTCACCTTATAATTACCGACCTAAAAGTGCCTGAAATGGGAAGGCTTGAGTTCCTTCGAGCGATCAAAAGTAAGGCATCCGATATTCCTATTATTGTACTTACCGCCTATGGTTCTGTAGTATCAGCAATCGATGTTATGAAGGAGGGTGTCTTTGATTATCTTACAACACCTTTTGAAAATGATATCCTTAATTTGGCAGTAAAAAGGGCTTTGAAAATGGGCTCTTTAACGATTGAAAATAAATACCTACGACAAGCGCTTGAATCCCAATATAATTTTGGAAATATAATTGGTAATTCACCGCAAGTGGTTGAAGTATTAAGGCTGGTTGGTGAGGTATCTAAAACGGATTCAACTGTTTTAATAACAGGCGAAAGTGGTACGGGGAAAGAATTAATTGCTCGTGCCATTCACTATAATAGTAACAGATCCTGTGGTCCCCTCATTGTTTTGAATTGTGCTGCAATTCCTGAAAATTTATTAGAAAGTGAATTGTTTGGTTACGAAAGGGGCGCTTTTACGAGCGCGGAAAAAACTAAAAAAGGACGTTTTGAGTTAGCTGCAGGCGGCACTTTTTTTTTGGATGAAATTTCTGAGATGAGCGCAGCAATTCAGTCAAAGATGTTACGTGTTGTTGAATCCAAAGAGTTAGAACGCCTTGGTGGTACTGAAACGATTAAGGTTGATGTAAGAATTATTTGTGCAACTAATAAAAATCTTGAAGATTGGGTAAAGGTGGGAAAGTTTAGGGAAGATTTATATTACAGAATAAGTGTATTTCCTGTTACATTACCACCATTAAGAGAGAGAAGAGAAGATATTATTCCTTTGGCTAAACACTTTTTGAAACGGTTTTCGATGAAAATGGGGAAAGCGCCAATTATCTTGAGTAAAGAAGTAGAGAAGTTGTTTATGGTGCACAAGTGGGAAGGTAATATTCGGGAACTACAAAATGTTATTGAGCGTGCTGTAATCTTATGTAAAGGTAATGTTATTACCTCCGAACACTTGCCAGTATCAATCGTTAGGGGTTCTTACACGGTTGAAAAAGATAAATATCAAGCGTTAGATACCTCTGTACAGTTTGATATTCCTCCTCATGGGTTGTCGTTGGATGCTTTAGAAAAACAATTGGTTACCCAAGCATTGGAAAAAAGCAAAAACAATAAAACAAAGGCTGCTAAGTTGTTAGGATTAACAAGAGGAACCTTTAGATATAGATTACAAAAATATGGTTTATCCAATTAATGAAAGCAAAAGGATATTCGCAGCTAATTAGCGCGGTTTGTAGACGTTTATTTTTAGAGTGTTAATTTCTCGGTGTTAATAAGAAAATCGCTGACTGGTTGTAATCAACCAGTTTCCGGGAGATATGCATAAATACAAAGTGGTTAGAGGTGCATGTAATAATTTATATATAGCGTACTTAGTATAAAAAATATACGTTAATATTTTTCGGTATAACTTATGCTAGTCTTTCTTTAATGTGACGGTATCTTTAAGTGTA
>JAGWZR010000036.1 GCA_018968795.1 Planctomycetota bacterium
GGAGATTGCCCGTGCGCTGGGTCTCGAAAAGGACGGCATCACAATAGTGGTACACACAGGCTCAAGAGGGTTGGGATATCAGGTATGCGATGACTTCATAAGGGTCATGATTGACGCATCGCGAAAGTATAATATAGAACTTCCCGACCGGCAACTCTGCTGCGCCCCAATTAATTCTCCACAGGGACAGGAATACCTTGCTGCAATGGCATGCGCGGCCAACTATGCCTTTGCCAATCGTCAAATGATTACGCATTGGGTTCGAGAATCTTTTGAAATGGCATTACACATAAGCCCAAAAGAATCGCAAATATCACCCGTTTACGATGTGTGTCATAACATTGCCAAATTTGAAGAACATATTGTGGAGGGTAAGAAAAAACGTTTATGTGTGCACCGCAAAGGAGCAACTCGTGCATTTCCACCAAACCACCCGGATACCCCTGACGCATATAAATCAGTGGGGCAACCCGTTTTGATACCCGGAGATATGGGACGCTGTTCCTACGTGCTTGTGGGTACAGAGAAGGCATATTCCGACACTTTCGGTAGTACGTGTCATGGTGCAGGAAGGGTCATGAGCAGGAACCAGGCGACGAAGATAGCGAGGGGTCGAAACATTGCCCATGAACTCAAAGAAAAAGGAATACTCGTCCGTGCCGACAGCCGTGCCACTCTGGACGAAGAACTGCCTGAGGCATACAAGGACGTAACAGAAGTAGTGGATATCGTAGAACACGCTGGCATTAGTAAAAAAGTCGTTCAACTAAAACCACTGTGTGTTATTAAGGGATAACCAATTATTAAGCAACCATTCAACCTCAGATGAACACAAATAAATATGCAGCAGATAGGTTTCACATGGTGCAATACCAGTTGGTGGGCCGAGGTATTCAGGATGAGCGCGTGCTGAAGGTAATGTCAGAAGTACCCAGACATGTGTTTGTGCCTGAATCTTACAGGTATGCCGCTTATGAAGATTGTCCATTACCCATAGGAGAGGGACAAACCATCTCACAACCTTACATGGTAGCCATTATGACTCAGTGTCTCGAATTAGAGGGAAAAGAAAAAATACTAGAGATTGGGACAGGTTCAGGATATCAGGCTGCTATCCTTAGCAGGCTTGCAGATCGGGTATACACAATCGAAAGACACGAAGTTCTTGCATTAAGAACGCGGGCTATCTTAAAAGAAACAGGATATAATAATGTGGAGGTAATCACAGGCGATGGAAGTCTGGGATTGCCAGACAATGCCCCTTTTCAGGGAATTATTGTAACGGCCTGTGCGCCTCATATTCCGAAAAGCCTGCTGGATCAGCTTGAAATTGGTGGAAGATTAGTAATCCCCACCGGTAATCCTTATAATCAAGTACTACACCAAATCATAAAGTTGGAAAAAGGAACTGAAGATCGAAGTGTTTTGGAATGCGCCTTTGTGCCATTAATTGGTAAAGAGGGTTGGAAAATGGAGTAATCGTACCCAAGCGTGGGTTGTAATCTGCCATACCATGGATGATAAAAAGAATGCTATTATAAAAATCCTTGAAACAGCCATTTCGGAAGAAATTAAGGCGAAGGAATTTTATTTAAAAATGTCTACCCAATTATCTAATAAAGAAGCTCAATCGCGTTTCAGATACATGGCGCAGGCCGAACAAGAACACGAGGACATACTCAAATCGTGGTATGAAGAAACCTGTGGATATCCCTTTGATCCATCGAAAATACAATCAAAGGAATACAAACTAGATATTGCCGAACCCGAACATAATGCCTCGTTTCTCGATATCATTAAATTGATCGCAAAGGCAGAGAATAAGGCATTTTTATTTTATAAAGAGGCTGCTGTCCTAGCAAGGACGTCAGAAGAAAAAAGGATGTTTGAAAGATTAGCCGATCTTGAGCAGATGCATTCGGACCAGTATCGCACTGAATGGCAGATGCTTGCAAATGATGTCGTTCTTCATTTCAAAGAAGAAGACATACCCTGGAAGGTATAAAAGAAAATCAGATGAACACAAATAAACCACCTTGTTATTCTTATCATTGCTATAAATATTTTAAGAAAGAAGATACCCGTGCCTAGAGATATTCCTGTCGGTAATGGTTCATTATTGGTTGTATTCGATGCGGACTACACCATCAGAGACCTCTATTATCCACGCGTAGGAAAAGAAAATCACGCACTGGGAAATCCGAGCAGATTCGGCATATGGACACGCGAAGGGTATTCTTGGGTCAATGCGCGAGACTGGAAACTCTCCTTAGGTTATCTAAAAGAAACCCTAGTAACTGATGTGCGGGCATTTCATGAAAAGCTAGGTCTCCAGCTTACCTGTAACGATGTTGTTGATTTTGAAAAAAATATCTATATGAGGAAAGTGGTCGTTCGAAATCTTAAAAATTATGAGAGAGAAGTTCGTCTATTCTTTCATCAAGACCTGAGCGTAATGGAGAACGAGGTTGGCGACACGGTATTTTATGACGCAAAGCTGAATTGTCTTATTCACTACAAAGGCCCTCGATATTTCTTAATAAATTGCTCTGCTGGAGATGTTTGGGGCGTCCGAGAATACGCAACGGGGATCAAGAGGCATCGAGGAGCTGAAGGAACATGGCGAGACGCCGAAGATGGAGTATTAGAAGGAAATCCAATAGCGCAAGGCTCGGTAGACTCGACGATCAGCATCTCACTGAAAATTCCACCTCTTAGGGATTCTGTGGTACATTATTGGATTGCCACCGGCAAAAATTACGGTGAGGTGAATGCCCTCAACGACATTGTTTTAAGCGAAAAACCTCAAAAGATACTTGATAGGACAGCGTGTTATTGGCATCATTGGGTTAATAAGGAGGAGTTCAATTTTGGAAACCTGCCGCCTGACGTGGTTGATCTCTTTAAGAGAAGTCTGCTAATTCTTATGACCCAAATTGATAATGGCGGCGCCATTATCGCGGCAAATGACTCTGATATTCGGCAGTATGCAAAAGATACCTACAGCTATATGTGGCCTCGAGATGGCGCATTGGTAACCTATGCATTGATGAAGGCTGGATATACCACGATCTGTCGAAAGTTTTTTGATTTTTGCGCCACGGTAATCGCACCTTATAATTTTTGCGCAAGTGTTATGGCAGAAGAAGGATTTTTATTGCACAAATACAACCCGGACGGTTCTTTTGGCAGTTCATGGCATCCGTGGGTCAAAGGTGAAGAAATCCATATGCCAATCCAGGAAGATGAAACGGCGTTACTCCTCTGGGTTATGTGGAAATACTACGACATGTATAGAAAGATTGATGTAATACGACCTCTCTACCACTCGTATATTGAAAGAGCGGCAGACTTTCTCGTAAGTTATCGCGATGAACAAACGGGACTGCCGCTTCCCTCTTACGACATATGGGAAGAAAGGCGTGGCATATTGTCGTTTACAACTGCTACGGTATATGGTGGTTTAATAGCCGCAGCCAATCTTTCCGACATATTTTATCACACTGAAAAGGCCAAATTATATAGACAGACTGCGGCACAGATTAAAAGTGCAGCAGATCAATATCTCTATAGCGAAAAACATAAAAGATTTTTACGAATGATCTATCCTAAAAAAGGGGGTGGATATGAAATTGACGCAACGGTCGATGCCAGCTTATACGGAATGTTCGCCTTTGGTGTTTACCATCCCGACGACGTCAAAGTAAAAAACACGATGAAGGCAATCGAAGAAACTTTATGGGTTAAAACTAAAATAGGCGGAATTGCACGATACGAACGCGACACGTATCAACGTGCAGGAGAGGACGACAAGATTCCAGGAAACCCATGGATAATCTGTACAATGTGGCTGGCGCAATACTATGCATCAATAGCCAAATCCGTCGAAGACCTCGAACACGTGGTGAATTATTTAAGATGGGCAGTATCCCATGCACTACCATCTGGTGTCCTAGCAGAACAAATAAACCCGATTACCGGAGAACCCGTTTCTGTCTCTCCATTGACGTGGAGCCATGCCGCCGTCGTTCAGACGGTAATGGACTACCTCGATAAATTGCAGGAATTGCATACCTGTGGACAATGCGGACGGTCTATATTTCGCTATGATCGAGCAGGGCGACAACAAGTGAAAAAACATTCTCCGGCGTATTCGGGCATAATTTCGAGCCAAGAACGGGTACAGTACCTTGACCATGTAAATTTAAAAAAGGGCAGTCAATCTATTACTGTAAGCGTCGACCAGCGGCGGTGTGTGGGTTGTGGAATCTGCGTCGAAAATTCAAAAGGGATTATGGATGTGGTCGAAGACAAGGCAAAGATTATCGCCGAGAAGGTTTCTGGCTGGGATATCAAGCCGGGATTTGAAAAGTGCTGCCCGTTAGGTGCAATTATGATTAAAAAAGCAGATGATAAGGGCTAGGAAAGGCATATCATGGGGTCTAAACAGGATCAGCGACTCTTTTAGGAAAAATTGTTGCCAAACTCGACAAAGAAACGACGCATTGGAGGGTGTAAGGCTTTTGCGTCAAGAGGCAGAAAAGCGCATAGACGCATTATTGCTGAGGTATGTGAAAATGAATAAAATCTCTTTAGCTAACAAATTTACAGTATAAAAATTTTTAAGGAGAGAAATGAATGTCCACTCATCAAAAAAGTCTCATTGTATGCGATCCTAAAATTCTTAATGGCAAGCCTATTGTCAAAGGCACAAGAATATCTGTTGCGCTGATTCTGCAAAACATTGCTTCCGGTATGAGCAAGGAAAATATTCTGAGAGGCTATCCAACACTGACTAAGGAGGGGTTAGATGCGGCATTGGATTTTGCCGCAAGGCAATTTCAAGGAGAAGAGGTTAATGTATTCGCAAACAAAGAGCAACCATGAAAATACTTGCTGATGAAAATATCCATATTGAAATTATCAGTGGGTTGCGCAATAAAGGTATTGAGGTTCTTTTTGCCCCGGAAGTTGGTCTTGCTGGATGTGCCGATCAAGAGATCTTAGCGTATTCCGAGAAACATGATTTGATATTGCTTTCTGGCGATAAAGATTTTGGTGGACTCATCGAATTCGGCACATTGTGGGGACGAGGAAAGGTAATACTGCTTCGCTATCGTCTTATCAACATAGATCGAATTGCAAATAATATTGCTGAGGTTATTAACAACGACAAAGAGCTATTTAATATTGAAAAATCGTTTGTAATCGTGCTCTCTGAAGCTGGATATAGAATTCACAGGCATCACGATTAAAAGAAATCGTTGCCGAGAAGGTTTCTGGCTGGGATATCAAGCCGGGATTTGAAAAGTGCTGCCCATTAGGAGCAATTACGGTGGAAAAGAAACGTGAAAATTAGACATAAACTCATAATAATTTTGGCTATATTGATGGTCACCCTGAACGGGGCGATTGGCTTTTTAATTTACAAACGGACACATCAAGAATTTATCAAAGAGGTTCGGGAAAAGGCCAAGCTGATTGCAATTGAATTAGAAACCACGCGGAATCACCTCGCCTCAATCCTGAAAACATCCAAAATTGAAATCACCGAGGAGACAAAAAATTTTATCCCTGCTGTGTCTGGTCATGCCATTGGGATAAAGTTTGCAGAAAACACAGGTTACATTATCAAGCAAACAAGCAGGCGGTTTCGAAACGCATTCAATAAGCCAGACGCCTTTGAAGAAGAGGTACTCAGGAAGATGGAGGAAAACCCTGATCTTACGGAGTATTGGGCAGATGACGTCGTAGATGGGAAAAGGGTTGAACGTTATCTTTACGCCCTCCACATAAAAGAAGATTGTCTCCTTTGTCACGGGCCTAAAGAACAAGCCCCAAAGTTTATACAAAAAAATTATAGCGCAGGTTATGATTATAAAATCGGCGAAATACGTGGGGCAATCAGCGTTATTATTCCAAAGGAACTAGCAGAACAGCGATTTGCTGCGGATATTGTTTTTTTTATTATCCTTGGTTCCGTCAGTATCCTGTTGATCGTGGCCATTATTTTCCTGACGGCAGGAAAATTTATGAAACCAATTGAGAGGTTGAATGCTGCGGTAACTACCATTACAAAGACAGGCGACCTTACAACGAAAGTGGATATATCATCAAAGGATGACGTGGGTCAGCTCGGCAGGGCATTTAATGACATGTCAATCAAACTGCAGTCTACGTACGCTACGCTGGAGCAACGAATTGCCGAGAAGACTGCTCGCCTGCAGAATGCCGTTTTGGCGCTGGAACAAGCCAACAAAATGAAATCGGAGTTTCTTGCTAATATGTCGCACGAATTACGCACACCGCTCAACGCTATCATCGGCTTTGCAGAGGTCCTGCGAGATAAGATTTCAGGCGACCTGAATGAAGAACAAACGGAATTTGTCAACGATATCCACAGCAGCGGTCTCCATCTCCTTCAAATGATCAATGACATACTGGATTTATCTAAGATTGAGGCGGGTAAGCTGGAGCTGCAGTATGAAACATTTTCTGTGCCAGAAGCCATTGAGGATGTGCATACAATACTAAAAGGACTTGCCAGTAAAAAGCGCCTGGAGTTAAAGACGACCATGCTGACGGATGTCAAAAACATCGAAGCGGACCGCGTCAAATTTAAACAAATCTTGTATAACCTGCTATCGAATGCCATAAAGTTTACTCCGGAGAACGGAAAAATTACCGTAGAGACTTGCGTGACTGACGATATGTTACAGGTATCAGTATCAGACACGGGAATTGGGATGAAACCTGAAGATCAGGAGAAAATATTCAAAGAATTCTGGCAGGCAGACAGCTCTTTTTCGAGAAAATATGAGGGAACTGGACTGGGACTCGCCTTGACCAAAAGGATTGTCGAGATGCATGGCGGCAACATCTGGTTTGAAAGCGAATACGGGAAGGGGAGTATATTTTATTTTGCATTACCCTTAAAGGCCACGCTTATAGCAGCAAAACCTAAAGAGGTAGAAGTCAAGCCGCGTCGAATAGAATCAACGGTAGGAAAGGAGGCAAAGACCGTTTTGGTTGTGGAAGATGATCGGATGGCATCCAATCTTCTTACGGTATACCTGACAAACGCCGGCTATAACGTGATTGTGGCGGTGGATGGCGAAGAAGCAATTAAGAAGGCAAAGGAATACCATCCGTTTTTTATCACCCTCGATATCATGCTGCCAAAGGTAGATGGCTGGGATGTCCTTTCCGAACTGAAAAACTCTCCGGATACCGCTGATATTCCTGTGATTATTGTATCGATTGTGGATAATAAAGAACTTGGATATAGCCTGGGCGCTGCCGAATATTTAATTAAACCCATCGACAGGGAAAAACTCATTAATACCGTGAATGCCTGCATTGCTCCCGAAAGGAATAAGGGTAAGCCCATGAAAATATTGGTCGTGGATGATGATGAAAAGGCTGTTAAATACATGAGCGCAATACTGGAAAATGCGGGCTTTGAGGCGCTTAAGGCTTACAGCGGTACTGCAGGAATCAATCTTGCTATTAACAGCAATCCAGATCTTATTATCCTCGACCTTATGATGCCGGAGGTAAGCGGTTTCGACGTTGTTGAGAAACTCAGGATACATCCGACGGCAAAAGGAATACCCATCATTATCTGTTCCGCTAAGGACATCACGCCAGCGGACAAAAAGAAATTAAACGGGAACATTTTAGTCATTGTGAAAAAGGGCAGTCATACGAAGGAAGACCTCCTTGCGGCAATTAAAAAAATAGAACAGGTGCGTGTTATAAAATGAAACTCCAGGAAGAAAACAAACCCGAAGCGCAGGGGAAATTCTAAACGACTATTCCCTTCTTGTTTTAGACATTTGTATTTTGAAATTTAATATTGTTTAATATTTAGGATTTTGAATTTAGTATTTTTATCTTTTTCTGCGGCTTTGTGGTTAACTACTTGATAATTATTCCTATTTTGTTGAGGGGAAAATAAGCATGTCTGGTAAAAATGTAATGGTTGTCGAAGATAATGAAAAAAATAGAAAACTGATGCGTGTGGTGCTCAAGGCAAAAGGATACAATGTGATCGAGGCGACTACCGGCGAAGAGGCATTAAGCCTATTAAAGGGAAACATTCCGGATATTATTCTTATGGATATTCAGCTACCCGGCATCGACGGCATCACCTTAGTGAAACAAATAAAGGCAGATGCGCTCACAAAAGACATCCCCATTATTGCCGTAACCGCTTATGCCATGAAGGGAGACGAACAAAAAATCTTGGAAACGGGGTGCAATGCCTATGTCAGCAAACCTATTAATACCCAGGAATTACCGCTCATCATAGAAAAATACATAAAAAGAGACACGAATTAGATGAACAATGCCAAAATATTGGTGGCTGACGATATCAAGCAAAACGTGAAGTTGTTACGGGTTATTCTGACTGCGGTAGAATATGATGTGATAGAGGCATATGACGGCAACGAGGCGCTAGAAAAAGCGAGAACAGAAAACCCCGATTTAATATTACTGGATATCATGATGCCCAAGCTAACAGGATATGAGGTATGCCAGAGACTGCGAGCAGATGGAGCGACAAAAAATATACCCATCATAATGATCACTGCCTTGCATGAAATGGATGATAGAATCAAGGGAATTGAAGCTGGCGCGGATGATTTCGTCAGCAAACCCTTCAATAAAACAGAACTGCTTGCCCGGGTAAAATCGCTGCTCCAGATGAAACACGAAGCAGTAAAAAAGGATGAAACAACTATATTGGACACAATCATACCTGACCTGGCAGAAGGCGTGGTTATTACGGATGGCCAATGGAAAATTCAGAATATAAATCAGGCGGCCAGAGAACTTTTGAACATCCGTGAAACAGACACGAAAAATGCCGATCTTTTGCAATACTTATCACCCATGACCTTGTCCATACCCGTAGACAAGCTCATCAACACTCAAGAAAAAATTACTGATTTTCAAATCCTGCATTCAAACACCAAAATGACGAAAATATTTGATGATGCTGGAAAATTACTTGGCGTTGTCTTGATCATACGAAAGGAAAAATAAACGATCCCTGTCACCTTTCATTAAGAACGTAAGAAGGTTTATACACTACCTTCCTTTAAAATAAAACGGTAGCGATACAACAATCGCTATTGCAGTTGCCGCGGCTACCTTCGGTTCTACATGGCATATCAACCAACCACAAATCACCAATGCTAAAATGGGTATTGTATACCCACCGGGTATTCTGTAACTCCTCTCCCGTTCCGGCCTGTATCTTCTCAATACGATGACAGCCAAGCAGGTGGGAATATACTGGAGGATGCTTACCATAACGCTTGCTGCAACCAGATATTTGAAACTGCCTGTTAAACTTAATACAAGCGTTAGGCTCGTGTTGACTATAATAGCTAAGTAGGGAGTGTGATGGGTGGGATGTATTGCGGAAAATATTCTGGGAAGGAATCCGTCGGCTGAAAGCGCATAAAGACTCCTGGGACCGGTTAGAGCAATCCCGGCATTGATACCGCCAATAGAGAGTAAAGCCCCTGCCCCCATAATTACGCCTCCCGCTGTCCCTATAAAATATCTTGCAGAGTCTGCTAAAGGTTTATCCGATAAAGCAAGGCCAGGAAATGTCCCGGTAGCCACAATCTGAATAACGACATATAAACCCGTAACTATCATCAGTACAAAAAACAGCACGCGCGGAATGTCCCTTTGGGGATGTTTCATCTCGCCTGCGGGCACTCCTACAAACTCAAATCCGCTGTAAGCATACAAGGCCATGATGGCTGCTGCGTTAAAATTTCCACCAAGAAATCTCCCCTGTCCCCCTTTATTAAAGGGGGGTGAGGAGAGATTGTTACCATGTATAAAAAAGAATCCCACACTAATGAAAATAAGCAAAGACAGGAGTTTTCCCACCGTAAAGAAATTTATTGTCCTTGCCCCCAACTTCACCCCAAAATAATTAATAGCGCTCAAACCTGTGATCAAAATGGCAATAATTGCCTTACTTAACCACGCATTCTCCACCGGTAGAAAATACTCTAAATAAAGCCCAAAACCACTGGCGACCGAGGCCCATCCAATAATAGATGAAAGCCATATCATCCATCCCACCAAAAAACCTACAAAGGGGCCGAAGGCGTCTTTTGCATAAAGGTATGTACCGCCGGTCTTGTCGTACATCCCGCCCATTTCTGCAAAGCACAGGGCAATAGCGAAACAAAGAACCCCGCACAGGGGAAACACCCACAAAGCGCCGCTCCCGGCGAGGCAGCAGAGTTGTCCCGGCAATAAAAAAATACCGGCGCCTACCACGCTATTAATTCCCAAACAAATTACATCAAAAAAACTCATTGCCCTTGTTAGGCTGTACTTTTGCATATGAGACTGTTTCGTTTGATAATTCATAATTTCGGATTGACGAATATCCATCACGGTATATAATTAATCTTAGTGTGGCGGTATCGCAACCAATTAACTTCTGGTTGAAATCCCGTGACAATTTAATACCTTGAAAGAAACGTCCAATAAATACCTGCATCAGTAAAGGCAATGCAATCGATGGTATCAACACACCCCTAAATCCCCTCTTGATAGAGGGGACTTCTGCTCTCCCCTCTAAAAAGAGGGGCCGGGGGATTTAGGACAACAGAATGCTTTAACTTCTATTATAGATCGGTAAAACTAATTGTTATCGTTCTTCAAGTTTCTTTCGTCTTTATGTTCTCGCGCCTTCGTGGCTAAACTATTACATAATCTATAAAACATCTTCATAAAAGAAAAGGATTTTTATGCCGCACTTTAAAAGAAATGGCATTTTCTTGCTTTCTACCATCTTATTCTTTTCATACAGCAACATGGGTTGTGGTAAAAAAGAATCTGGCACACAACCTACAGCCCAACACCCCGCCTCCATCAAGCTTGAAGGAGACGCCCCTTCTATCCATAAAAAAACGATGGCAGATGAAGAAATTGAAAAAAATAAAAGACTTTTGGAAACCAGCCCGAACGATGCAAAAATCCATTATACGCTGGGTTTACTTTATGAAGCAAAGGGCATGCTCGATGAATCTCTGTCCGCTTATCAAAAGGCATCAGAACTTAATCCTTCGATGGTAGAATCTCTTGTCGGACAAGGTAATATTCTTAATAAAAAGGGAAAGTCGGACGAAGCAATTTCTGTATTTAAAAAAGCTATTGATATCAAACCCCATCACGCAGAGGCGCATGAAGGATTGGGACTTGTTTATATCCACAAAGGACAGGCCGATGATGCTGCTAAAGCCTTTAATAAAGCAATAGATATGAATCCAGGCCTTGTCAATTCAAGATACAATCTGGGCATCCTCTATGCAAAAAAAGCGCAATTTAATGAAGCTATTGCAGAATGGACAAAGGCCATTGAAATCAACCCGCAAAAAACAGAGGTTTATTATAATCTTGGCATCGCATATACAAAACTCGGGAAACTGGACGAAGCAATTTCTGTGTGGCAAAAGGCATTAGCGGTGCGGCCAGACATAGCAAACCTTCATTACACGATAGGTCTCGCATATAAAGAAAAGGGGAATTTCGATCGTGCAGAGGCGTCGCTCAAAAAGGCGCTCGAGGTCGACCCTGATCTTGTGGACGCACACAAAGTTCTCGAAGAATTATATCGTTCCAAGGGAATGCTTGACGATGCAGACCGTGAGACTGAACTCTATAAAAGCCAATCCAGTCCGCATCATTAAAA
>JAGWZR010000037.1 GCA_018968795.1 Planctomycetota bacterium
ATATCTGGCCACAGCCAGATTATGCCCGATTTACCTCCACAAAACCAGCAAAAGCTGGTTTTGTTCCGGGCGGCCATTCATCCCCAGGCTTAAAAGCCTGGGGTTTTCTGGCCGATTTTATAAAATCCAGAATCAATCTCTCAACTCGTCGTATAAATCTTTCCAGACAGGATTAGTAGTGTTAACTAAATTAGTTTATGGCGCGTTTATACGTGCATTATAAGGTGTTTTTCGGAAGTAATGGGTGAGATTATATGGCTTCTGGTGTTTCCCTTGCATTTTATAACCTTTAATGTACCCCCAAGGGGATTTGAACCCCTGTCTCCAGGCTGAGAACCTGGCATCCTGGGCCGCTAGACGATGGGGGCATAAAAAATGCAAAGAAATGTACGGGTAAAAAATACTTGAATAAAAATACTATATTTATTCCAAGATGTCAATGGAATTTGTAAGTGCCGTTTTTGACACGAAATCCCTAAGACACAAAGTTAAAAAACATTATGGAATTCAGGAGTCAAAAGTAAGAATCTAGAATAGCATTTAAAGACTCCTCACTTAAACTCTTTTGATTCTTGTTTCTGAATTCTGGCTTCAATTGAGTAGTTACAAATTTTTATTTCGGAATGCGGCGGCTTAGTGTTGTAGTAAACTTATTTAATAAACAACTCTTGCTCCCGTTTTCAATATAGTTACCTTACCAAAATCCTTCATCTTACTTAATTCTTTTATATTAAAAACAGGCCCATCAACACATACCCGTTGACCACTGCAATCGCATTGACCACACACGCCAAAACCGCATTTGATGTACCTGTCCAAAGACACCTCACACTCGATGCCATGATTCCTGCATAACTCAACGACCTTATACAACATTTTCTCCGGGCCGCAGGCATAGACCTTCTGGAAACGCCGTCTCGTAAGGAGTTTCCTGAACAAGTCAACGGTTGTTCCCTTAAATCCGGTTGTGCCGTCGTCAGTGCACAGATTCATATCTTTAAAACGTTTTTGATAGAGTATCTCTGATGCAGTTCTTGCCCCTTGTATGATTGTTGCATCATTCAATCTATCGACAACAGTTGCAAGGGATGCCATCCCTATTCCACCACCTACAACGCAGAAATCAGGGTTTGTCTGCAAACCGAAACCCTTGCCATAAGGACCGCGTATGCCAATCATGTCTCCTATTTTTTTGTTATGGAGCGCATTGGTAAACATACCCCTTTTTAGAACGGAGACACCCATGAGATCATTGCGAATATAAGATATGGTAAAGGGTTTCTCATCGAGAAGCGGTATCCACACCATAACAAATTGTCCTGGGTCAAAATGCAGATCAAATTTAAAAAAGAATGTTTTTACGCTTGGGGACTCGTCCCAAATATCGCAAATTTTAACCATCCTCGGTTGCTCAATCATGCGCAACGCCTCTAATTTTATTAACATCATCAAAGCCGTTTTCTTCCATCCACAGGGTCATTTCTTCGCACACCCTTTTGAAAACCTCAATGCCACGATAATAGACACCCGTTCCAATTCCAACGGCAGAAGCTCCCGCCATTATCATCTCAATGGCGTGCCGTCCGGTAGAAATTCCACCTACCCCGATAACGGGAATTTTTACAGCTTTGTACAAATCATATACGCATCGTATGGCAATTGGTCTCAGGGCATCACCCGTAACACCGCCAACTTTGAAACTTAAAATAGGCTTCTGTGCCTCTATATTGATAATCATACCAGGCCCCATTGAATTGACAGCCGTAATCGCATTTGCCCCTGCATCCTCAGCAGCCTTTGCAACAGCACAGATTTCCGGAATATTGGGAGACAGTTTAACGAATATCGGTAATTCAGTTGCCTTTCTTACCGCAGAAGTTATGTCAAAGGTAGCCTGCGGCGTTCCCTGCCCTGCAAGAAGCCCGAAGCCGGGGGTATGCGGGCAAGAAAGAGGTATTTCTATTGCCGAAAATTCTGATCCAGAAAGACCCGCGACAACCCGCACAAAATCCTCCTTCTGTGTGCCAATTACACTAGCAATTACCGGCACACCCACATCCTGAAGGCTGGCAAATTCTTTTGCTGCCGCAACAACGCCGGGATTTGAATAACCCACAGCATTCAGCATTCCCGCATCAAAAGTAATAACGGTAGGATTTTTGTGTCCTTCTCTCGGCTCTGTACTGACGGACTTAATCGTCACAGCACCTGCGCCACTCTCTGCCACCCGCTTCAACAGCGCCTTCGTAGTACCCAATATTCCCGATGCTAGTATGGTGGGATTACTCAATCGTATGTTACATACATTTACAGACAATTTCATATGCGGCATTGAAATTCTATAAAAATCAAAAAAACATAAATGTCTTTGTATTTTACTGGCTGGATATTTATTATAGTAATGGTATCGGAGATGTAAAAATAATTTTATAAATAATTCTCTGTGAGAGTTTCTTATTGACAATCAAAAAAACTCATATAGTATTTCGGAATCTGGGGAAAACCATATTTCAAACAGCGCAATCACCAACAATCAAAAATTAAATTTATGAAAATTCTGGGGATCGATCCAGGAACTCAAGTTGCAGGTTATGGCGTAATCGAAACGACAGGCTCAAAAATAACAGCCGTAGAATACGGCGCTATCAAACCTAATAAAAACCAAAATTTTCCACAGCGCCTCAAGACAATTCACGATAAAATTATAGATATTATTTCCAAACACCAACCTGACCAGATGGCAATCGAAGAGGTTTTTTACAGTAAAAACATAAAGGCAGCGATAAAGATCGGCGAAGGAAGAGGTATCGTTTTTTTGTGTGCAGCAACGGCAAATATCCCCATTACTGAATACGCTGCCACCGTTATCAAGAAGGCGGTTGTGGGCAATGGGCATGCCCATAAATGTCAGGTGCAGGAAATGGTAAAAATCATTCTCGGCTTGACCGAAATTCCCAAACCGGCCGACGCCTCAGACGCCCTTGCTATCGCAATCTGTCACAGTCATAATATTCGATGAATATAAAAACTTAACGAATTACCGGAGACCTGTGTTTACCCTTGACACAACAGGCTCTTTTGTTATAATTCTTTTTTCTTTTAATATCCTTTATAAAAATTCTCCATAAACAAAATAAATTAGATGGAAAATGCTATACGGAAGGCAAGCATACTGATAGAAGCCCTTCCCTATATACGCTCTTTTAAAAACAAAATCGTTGTGATCAAATTTGGCGGAGGCGCAATGTCCGATGATGTGATGACAAATGTGCTTCAGGACATTGTCTTCATGAAAACAGTCGGCATCATGCCAATACTGGTGCATGGGGGCGGCCCTCACATCACTCAGGAAATGGCCAAAAGGGGGTTAACTTCAAAATTTGTCGAGGGGCACAGAATTACAGACCTTGAAACGCTGGAAATTGCAAAAGACGTTCTTATTAATCAGATCAGCGCTTCGATAGTGAAAAAAATTTCCGAATTAGGAAGTGAAGCCGCCTGTATTTGGGAGAACAGCTATTGCCCTTTAAAGGCAGAAAAATACTATATTGAAACAAAGGGGAATAACGGCGCATCAAAAAAACTTGATATTGGCTTTGTAGGTAAGGTAACAGCAATCGATAAAGATAGATTTTTGAATTTATGCAATTCATGCGCAATCCCTATCGTTCCGCCTATCGCAAAGGGCGCCAATGGGGCTGTCTATAATGTTAATGCGGACAACGTGGCGGCATTTATAGCAACGGCACTTGGCGCAGAGAAACTTGTTTTCCTTTCAAATACACACGGCATCATGAAGAGACCAAAGGACGAAACATCGTTTGCTTCAACTTTACATGAAGAAGAAGTTCATGCGCTTATTGATAAAAAAATAATCAGCGAAGGCATGCTTCCCAAGGCGTTGGCGTGTATTTCTGCGGTTAAGGCGGGCGTAAAAAAGGCACATATTATCAATGGACTAATTCCGCATGCGCTTTTATTGGAAATTTTCACCGACAAGGGTGTCGGAACACAAATTATAGTATAAAAAGAGACATGGCTTCTACCACGACAAAGCGGCGTTTTCCTTCCCACCATTTTAGCAATAATAATTTTTTCCGCTTTATCTTGCACAAATAATTGTATAGTTTAGATGAAATCCGTTTAATGAAAATTCTCTTTTCGCTCATGAGTAAACCAGAAATAACGGTAAACTAAAAAATTTAAAAACATGAATACCAAAGAAATTAAAGAAATCTACGATCGCTATGTCATTCCAAATTATATCAGAAATCCTATTCTCCTCTTAAAAGCTAGCGGCGTGGATGTGTGGGATGCTGAGGGGAAACGCTACCTCGACCTGTTTTCCGGATGGGCGGTAAGTCTGTTAGGACACTGCCACCCTAACGTCGTAAAAGCCATACAAAACCAAGCCGCAAAACTTCAACATGCCCCTAACATTTATTACACGGAGCCGCAGGGATTACTGGCAAAGCATATCTCTGAAAAGTCTTTCGGTGGACAGTGTTTCTTTTGTAACAGCGGCGCAGAGGCCAATGAAGCAGCAATCAAACTTGCCCGAATTCACAACTCAAATATGGGTAAATATAAAATAATTACCCTTTCAAATTCGTTTCACGGAAGAACCCTCGCCACCGTTACAGCAACAGCACAGCCCAAATATCATAAAGGATTCGCCCCGCTTGTTGAAGGGTTCTCTTACGTCCCATTTAACGATTTGGAAGCGCTAAAAAAAGCAGTAGACGATAAGACGTGCGCCGTTATGCTGGAGACCATTCAGGGCGAGGGTGGAATTAACATTGCAAGCAAAGACTTCCTGCAAGGCGTAAGAAAACTGTGCGACGAGAAAGGATTACTGCTCATCCTCGATGAGGTACAATGCGGCATGGGAAGGACTGGAAAATATTTTGCTTATCAGCATTATGACATAGAACCCGATATTATGACGTTGGCAAAGGCGCTTGGCGGGGGTGTGGCCATCGGAGCCATGACGGCCAAAAAAGAGATTGCAAAGAGCCTCGTTCCCGGCAGTCATGCCTCTACCTTTGGTGGAAATCCTTTGGCATGCGCAGCAGGAATGGCAGTGTTTGAAACGATTGAAAAAGACAACCTGTTAGCCAACGTTAAAAAATTGGGAGATTATTCTTTGGAGCAGTTAAGGTCACTGCAAAAGACATACAAAATCATACATGAGGTGCGTGGAGTGGGCCTCATGATTGGGATTGAACTCAATGTTAATGGTGCCGAAATTATCAAAAATTGTATCCAAGCAGGCCTATTCCTCAATTGCACTCATGAAAAAGTTATTCGATTTATGCCTCCACTCAATGTCAAAAAAGAGCATATTGATGAAGGATTAAACATCTTAAAAACTATCCTTTCTAAAACTTAATTTATGAGAGAATAACGTATGAAATGCAAAGATTTAATCTCTATTGCAGATCTTTCACCAACGGACATAGAAGAAATATTCACGGTCACAAAGGAATTGAAGGAGTGGCATAACAAAGGATACGATGAAAAATGCCTGAACGGAAAAATTCTGGGGATGATTTTCGAAAAAAGCTCTATGCGCACTCGCGTTTCCTTTGAAGTGGCTATGGTACATTTAGGCGGCTATGCCATCTACCTTACACAAAGCGATATTAATCTTGGAAAAAGGGAAGCCGTGAAAGACGGCGCCAGGGTATTATCACGCTATGTGAACGGAATAGCTATTCGCACCTTCGGACAGGAGACAATACAAGAGCTGGCCAGGTTTGCCACCGTCCCTGTTATTAATGCGCTGTCAGATTACCTCCATCCATGTCAAGCGCTCACAGACCTGTATACCATCAAAGAAAAATTCGGAACATACGCAAACTTAAAATTGGCTTTTGTCGGAGACGGAAATAATATTGCGCGATCTTTGGCGCAAATCTGCGCAAAATTGGGTCTTCACTTCCACATTGCCAGTCCCAAAGGATATGAGCTCACGCCAGATTTTCTTTCTAAAACCAAACAGATGGCCGATGGGAATGAGGTAGTACATCTCTATCAAGACCCACGAGAAGCCGTTGAAAATGCAAATGTAGTTTATACGGATACGTGGATCAGCATGGGACAGGAGGCGGAAATAGAGGTTCGGAAACAGGCATTTAAGAGTTTCCAGGTTAACAGCGACCTCTTAAAGTCGGCAAAGAGCGACGTCAAAGTAATGCACTGTTTACCAGCTCATCGAGGAGAGGAGATTACTGACGAGATCATTGACGGCGCTTCTTCCATCGTATATGATCAGGCTGAAAATAGGCTTCACATAGAAAAGGCGCTCTTGAAACTTCTTTTACGCAAATAAGCCTATGAGAGTTGATAACCGTGACAATGACGACTTGCGCCCTTTAACCATCCAAAGAAACTTCACCAAATATGCCCCAGGCTCCATACTTATCCAAACAGGCAATACAAAGGTTCTCTGCACGGCTTCGATAGAAGAAACTGTGCCTCCCCACATTAAAAATACGGGTGAGGGTTGGATTACAGCAGAATATTCCTTACTGCCAAGTTCAACACCAGTAAGAGTACCAAGGGAGTCTGCCAAGGGGAAAATAACAGGCAGAACCCATGAAATCCAGAGACTCATCGGCCGTTCATTGCGTTCCATAATTAATCTCGCCTTGTTAAAAGAGCGGACTATCATCATCGACTGCGATGTTATCCAGGCAGATGGCGGCACTCGCACCACTGCTATTACCGGCAGTTATGTGGCTTTAATCGATGCTATACAATGGCTAAAGAGCAAAGATATGATTCGGGAAAACCCTATTCTGAATAGCGTTGCAGCCGTGAGTGTTGGAATTCTCAATGGCGTCGTTTTGTTAGACCTCTGCCATGCTGAAGATGCTGCCGCACAGGTAGACATGAATGTTGTAATGACCGGCAACGGTAAATTTATTGAAATACAAGGGACGGGAGAGGAATATTCCTTTGACGACGTGCAATTGGCAGAAATGTTAAAAATGGCGAAAAAAGGAATTCGCGAGATTACTGAAATTCAAAAAAAGGCATTGGAAAATAATTAAGGAAAAAGGGAATATGACTTCTTTCATAAATGAACTACACCTAAAGACCATTGTAATAGCCACCCAAAATGAGAAAAAGAGGGTAGAAATAAAAGAAATTCTTAAGGATGTCCCTGGTATTTTGCTTCGAGGTATTGAGGATTTCCCTTTTTTACCCGAGATAAAAGAAGACGGAAATACTTTCAGAGAAAATGCCATAAAAAAGGCAACCATCCTGACAAAGGCTTGTAACACGTGGGCAATGGCGGACGATTCAGGACTTGAAATCGACACCCTCAAGGGACGCCCCGGCATCTATTCATCGAGGTATGCTGGTGCAGATGCAACCGATAAAAAAAATATAGAAAAGGTATTATCCGAATTACGAGGTATACCGAAGGAAAGGCGCACGGCAAGGTTTATCTGTTCCATCGCCCTAGCAAGTCCAAATCAGTTGTTCTTCGTTGTGGAAGGTCGTTGTGACGGGTTCATTACTAATGAACCGAGAGGAATCAATGGTTTTGGATATGATCCTATCTTTTATGTACCCGATTACGGTAAAACACTTGCCGAATTGAATCCTTCTATCAAGAACAGGATCAGCCATCGAGCCAAGGCGCTTGAGCAGTTTAAGGAACGAATAATACCGCTCATTCAGAGAATTTAAGTACTTCTCAACTATTCAGAATTCAGCAATCAGGAATCAGTGTCCGGAATGTGAATTGAAAACTTTTCGTTTAAACTCTTTTATTCCGTCTCCTGAGTTCTGGCTTCGACCGAATAGTCATGATATTTCATTCCTTTATTACTTCCGCTTTCCGAGCTTCATTCCAATACCGATCAACCATCTCTTGTATCTTCTTTAGCGCATCCTCCTGCCTTGACGGCTTAAAGAGATGTGCAAACCTTCCCTGGCCTTTCAGGTATTCTTCAACAGGTTTAACCCTTCTTGGAATAACCGTATGCCTTGCCTCGCCATAAACAGCCTCTTTCAAGGCCCAGATACCTGTATCAACTGCCAGCTTCGCCAGTCGGGCAGTATAGGAAGTATCCGTCGCCCATCCAGGCGGACATGGAGAAAGGTTTATGAAGAGTTTGGGGCCTTTGTACTGCTCTGCCTTTTTAAACTTGTTGATCAAATCAACCGGATGAGCCGGAGAGATGGTGGCAAGATACGGCGGTTTGTGGCTTTTCCATATCTCAAAAAGATTTTTTTTGGAGAGTTCTGTCCCTGTCGGACTTATCCTTCCTGCTGGCGTTGTCCCAGTCTTTGATGCAAAGGGTGTCGCCCCTGACCATTGAAAACCTGTATTCCCGTACGCCTCGTTGTCGTAGCAAATATAGTAAAAATCAAGATTGCGGTATATAGCGCCGGACGTTGACGCAATGCCTATATCGTAAGCAGCCCCATCGCCTGTCAGGACAACTACCTTCAAATCCTCTTCTGGATCGAGCCTTCCTTTTTTTATCAATATGTCCAGTGCATCCCGTATCCCCTGGGCACCCGCAGGTGCGCATGCCATTGCCGTATAAAGCCACGAATTCTGAAAAGGAGTAAATGGATAAATAGAAAGGAGGGTAAAACAACCGGCAGCATTTACAATAACAACTTTTTTCCCTAAAACTTTCAGACAATGTCGCAATGCCAAAAGCCCACCGCATCCAGCGCACACAGGGGTACCAGGAAAGATATCCTCCTCAGTAGGAATGTCTTTTATTGATTTTATAGGCGCTATGTTCATTGGAATTTATTTGTTATTTGGCATTTGGCGCTTTGCCTAAATTCTGTGAATTCCCGTGATATTCCGTGGCAACCTTTTACAATTTCCCAGCCATCTTCTTCAAACTATCCATCTCCTTCCATTCCGCCTCTGTATAAAGCAAACGAGACGCTGGAATCTCCCCGATACCAATCGCCTTAATCATACTATCAAAAATAAATTCAAACTCCTCCGGACTTATGTTCTTCCCGCCAAGTCCACCCACAAAGGAGAGCAAAAGAGGACTCTCTTTTCCATTACATATAGCGCTGGAGATCTCTGAATAGAGGATACCGCCCTTCCCTATGCTAATATTCTGGTCTAAGACGGCCACAACCTTCTTCCCTATAATAGCATCAAAAATATCCTTCTCTGGAAACGGCCTCAGTAGCCTCAATCTCAAAAGCCCAGCTTTAATGCCTTTTGACCGTGCATTCTTTACTGCTGCCTTCCCAAGGGTTGAAAAGGAGTTGGTCATAACCAGGATATATTCGGCATCGTCAGCCATATACCCTTCGATCGTATTGTAAGCTCGACCAAATATCTCTTTAAATTCGTCCGAAACCTCTTTATAAACCTCTAGCGCCTTTCTGCTGGCGAGGTGCATCTGATATTTGAAATAAGAATAAACAGGACCACCAATAACTGCCACGCCCTGAGCCATTGGCTGGCTTGCCTTGAAAAATGCATGTTTTGGTTGATACGGAGGCAGAAACCTTTTGACCTTTTTTATGTCTGGTATTTCCACAGGTTCTCTCGTAAATGAAAGGTAAAACCCATCCATATTCACAAGCACAGGAAGGAGTACCCGCTCATCCTCTGCCAATCGGTATGCCATCAGGATTGAATCTAAAACCTCCTGGCAGGTCTCACAGTGAATCTGTAAAAACCCCGAATCCCGTGCAGCAAGGACATCGTTATGATCGGGTTCAAGCGTTATCGGAGCTGATAAACCCCTTGAGACATTTATCATGACAAGTGGCACACGCCAACCTGCCACGGTATAGAGCATCTCAAAGCCGTAAAGAAGCCCCTGACTCGATGTAGCAGTAAAAACCCTCACTCCCGTAGCAGAAGCAGCGCCTGCCGCTGTAATCATAGAATGCTCCGAGTCCACCGTAACAAATCTGGCTTCCATAACACCGTCACATATCCACTTTGCCAGCGTCTCAATGATCTCTGTCTGGGGTGTTATCGGATAAGCTGGAACATAATCCACCTCCGCCAGCCTCACACCCCACGCCGCCGCGGCATTACCGGTAAGCATCTCCTTCATCATTGCCCCGTTGCCTTTTCCTCAAATTTCAGATTTTACAATCACAAACATTATCCATTAAACGTAGGGGGCAGGTTTGAAACCTGCCCTTACAATATTCACGTTTACCATACATGCACTTCCCGCCCCCTGTCTATCACCTTTACGGGACATTCCTCAACACAGATCATGCATCCCTTGTAGTTATCGTAATCCGTGTAGGAAAAGCCGTCTTTATTTACAACGATACAGCCTCCGGAATATCTGACTGGGTGGCATGGAACAACCAAGCTTGTCGTTCGTCTGAGTGCTCACGACGAAGTCCGTGCCACCCTGTTCAGGTCATTTGAAACGAAATGAATTGCAACATACTGCCAAGTAACGTTCTACTATAATTCGATTATGTCAGAGTGCGTTTAATTAGAAACGCCGTCCTCCACCTTGCCTACCACCGCCACCTTGTCTACCACCCCCACCTTGTCTACCACCCCCACCACCTCGACGTCCTTCTGGGCGAGGACGAGCCTCATTAACATTGAGCGCTCGTCCCTTTAACTCTTTGCCGTTCAGTCCGTTGATTGCAGCCTGGGCTTCGGCTGTAGCTTGTATTTCCACGAATCCAAATCCTTTTGATTCGCGGCTGAACATATCCTTTATAATAGTGACAGATTTGACCTGTCCGAATGCCTCAAAAGCCTGTTTCAAATCATCTTCGGTTGTATCGCGCGATAAATTGCCTACAAATATATTCATTCTAGCCTCCTTAATGTATTTTCGTCTAACTCGTTCATATCCGAACCAAGTTCGGATATTCCTTTCTCTAGCGGAACTACCCTTACCTCCCTTCTTTGATTCGTGTTTAAGTTGTTCAACTAACTTATGATTCTCCCGATATCATTTGTGCTTGAATATTATATACCACAAGTTACCATGCATGAACCTCCCGCACCTTCTCTATTGCCTTTACAGGGCATTCCTCAGCACAGATCATACATCCCTTGCAGTTATCGTAGTCCGAGTAGGGGAAGCCTTCTTCATTCACAGCAATGCAGCCGTCGGGACATCTGGCAACACAGGTCATACACTTTGTGCAGATGTCGTAATTCCAGATAGGCTTAAATACCCGCCAGTTACCGGTCTTTCGCAATGGAGTATTTCCCGTAACGTTTATGGCCGGGCTCGAAACCGCAGCGCCTTCGAATGGCACAGCAAAAACAGGACTTCCTTTATGAATAACTTCTGTGGTCTTTATCTCTGGAGGTTCGATAGCACGAAAACAATACAGTGACGCCTCTATGTTTTTCAAGAGAATATCTTTTTCTGTTGTGAGCTCGAATACTTCCTTTTCAACTGCCATCTTCAAAGAATCCTCTCTGAGGCCCGCAATCCTTGAAGCAATACCCCCTACCAGGGCGCTAAGGACAGGCATTCCCAGCATTTCCAAGCTAATCTTCGTTATATCTAAAGTAACAACCTGTGCAATGACTTTATGCCTTGCCTTTGCCTCGACTGGACTATGAGTGGTATTTATAAAGGCAATGCCGCTTTCTTTTAATCCTAATAATGAGTGTGCCTGGGGATCTTTCAGGAGGGTTTCGTCTATCGCAATCACAATATCCGGCTCCGCAATTACACCTCGTTCCAGGATAGGCTCTTTTGATATGCGTGTGAA
>JAGWZR010000038.1 GCA_018968795.1 Planctomycetota bacterium
TATTTATACGGCAGTATTAATTTTAAAAAGCGCTTTTACTTTTTGATCGCTGGCAATACTGCCTGGGAAGGTAAATCCTCCTTGTTCAGATGGGAATTCTACCCCTATTTGTTTGAAACATTCTTGTACAAACTCTGAGCAAATGTATTCATTATTATCTTCATGTTTGCCCATTTTCGTAGTAATTCTCCAGAAAATTCGAACTAGTTCCTCATTGTCATATTTTCTGGTCAGCAAGTCTACGCCGCGCCCGATCAACTTGCTAATTTTATCGTTGTCTAAGGTTTTGGTTTCTTCATGTCGTCCCAGGTACATATCTCCTGCGTATGGCTTGTTTGTATTATTATAGTTGTTAACGTAACTCGATAGAGGCACGGCTCTCACTCCAAAGAATACCTCGCTCTCCAGCACAAGCACTCGATTATATAACCAGAACACAACTGCAACGTGGCTGAATGGCCAGCCTGAAAGCTTACTGATTACGTCACTGAAGGCGTAGTTGCCTTTACAAAACAAGATATCCCCGGTTTGTATCTGGCCTCTTATCTCATCATATTTTTGTGGTTGTAAACTGACAAAGTCGTTTATTGTTGCCATCGTATTCCCTCCATTGTTTAATGTTACTTAAGGATTTGTTGTAAAATAAGTTTTGCAAATAGATGAATATTTCAAGCTATTTCACAATTTGAAAGGGTTATTATAACAACTCGAATTTGTTCTACTTTGTAATTTTTAAAATCGGTGTTACTTTTTGATCATTAGCGATATCATCGGGAAAAATAGATCCTCCTTTCCTTTAGTTAAGGTTATTGGATGTCTAACTTATAATTAGTTTTCTAATATTTGTAGCTATTTAAAATTCAGAAATAATAGGTTTATTTTAGTCCCATAACGTTATACACATTTATTGGTTTGTGAATTCCTTTCAGTTTTACGTTTTTAATTTCCGTTGTTTCTACAATATCTTTTATCCCTGTAAGGGTGCGTGCTGTAACCAGGATTTGGCCAGCCTTGGCTTCCAACTGCAATCTGTGGGCAATGTTGACCTGGTGGCCTATAACAGTATAATTCATCTGGGTTGATGAACCAATATTTCCAACAGTAGCATACCCAGTATTTATCCCAAAACATATATCAATGTTACATCCTTTTTCAAGCCAGTGGGTACGCAATTCTTGTACTTTTTCACGCATATCAATGGCCATCCTGATTGCTCTTTCGGCGTGGTTGTCAAAAGGGATTGGATCGCCAAAAAAAACAAGGATGCCGTCTCCAATAAATTTATCGAGCGTGCCTCCGTAGTTAAAAATGAGTTTTGTCATTTCTGTGAAATATTCGTTCAACAAGTTTACGGTATCATCAGACTTCATGGTTTCGGATGCTGTTGTAAAACCCTTCAGATCAGCAAAGCATATCGTCAATAATTTCTTTGCATTAATCATGTATTTATCACTGCCGTTAGAAATAATGCTTTCGGCAATTTGTGGAGAAACGTATCGTTTTAAGCGGCTTGTCCTTTGAATTTCTTCCACTTGCTTTTTTACCTTCTCTTCCAGCGATCGGTTGAATTCCTCAATCACTCTGTTTCTGTCTTGAAGCACCTCGTTTAGCTTAACATTTTCTACGATATTCTTGTAAGACT
The DNA here is from genome assembly GCA_018968795.1 of Planctomycetota bacterium. GTDB lineage: Bacteria > Planctomycetota > Brocadiia > Brocadiales > Brocadiaceae > REEB58. The sequence continues at coordinate 1,643 of JAGWZR010000038.1, forward strand.
CTACTGCGCCTGCAACGGTATCGAGTAGCTGTTCCGGATCGCTGCCCTTAACAACGTACGCATGCGGCCGAAAGTTCTTGCGGATGTTGGCTCTTTTTTCTTTTTCGTCATAGCCTGTATGAAAGACAATAGGGACGTATGGGTTTTTAGATTTGATAATCTCAAATGCCTCTAATCCAGACATAGTTGGCATATTGATATCCAGTATCACTGCAAAGATGTCACCGTTAAATTTGTCAATGGCTTCTTTTCCCCCGCTGCAAGCTAAGACAGTGTATCCTTCTTCTTCCAATATTGTAGCAGTGGTTTGTAAGACAGAGGCGTCGTCATCCACTAACATAATGCAGGTTTTCTTAGACGGTTCTTTTTCCATTCTTATCCTACGTTTTCACAATTGGTAATTTAACTACGAAAGTAGTTCCTTCTCCTTCTTTGCTCTTTAAATCAATATATCCGCTGTGTCTTTGTATGATGTTAGAACTAATAGCCAAACCCAATCCCAATCCTTTGGGCTTTGTAGTGAATAAGGGGTCAAATATTTTATTTTTAATGTCATCCGGAATGCCGCATCCAGTGTCTTTACAGGTAGTGGTTACAAAGCTTCCTTCTCGTTGTGCGTGAATAGTTAGCAGCCCTCCCATAGGCATGGCATCGCATGAGTTTTGGATTAGGTTGATAAATACCTGTTCGATTTGACTTGCATCAACTAATATCAACGGAAGGGAGTCTCCCCAAAGCACAGTCTTTTTAATTGTATCGGGTATCTTAAGTCTTGAAAAGGAAGATTCAATAATCGAGCGAATGTTTGCGGGGGATACGGTGGGTTTTGCGATCCTTGAGAACCCCAGCAGATCATTAATTGTTTTTATGCTTCTCTCAGTCTCTTTCTCGATAAGTTCTATTAACTGGTTCAACTTTTGATTATCGTTTAATGCCCCATTGCTTGGGAGCCTCTTTTTAATGAGGAAGAGCGCATTTCTAATGGCGCCCAATGGATTTCGCAATTCATGTCCTACCCCTGATGCTAGTTTGCCAATGGCTGCTAATTTTTCCGAACGCACCAACCGTTCTTGTATTTCGACTAATTCTTTATTTGCGCGAGACAGCTCAGTAACATTTTCTCGTAATTGTGCCATAATTTTTTCTTTTTCTTCATAAGATGTTCTGAGCGCCTTGGTCATTTGATTGAAGTTCGTAGATAGTTGTCCAACTTCATCTTGGGAGCGAATTTCTATGGCGCGGTCAAGGTTTCCTTTGGCAATGTCAAGAGTAATACTCGCCATATGTCTTAATGGAGAAACAAAGTATTTACTGAGAAAGAATGTAACGCATATTCCTCCTGAAATGATGATTAACCCCATAGGAAGAATTCTTCGCCAAATAATTTCATTAACCCTTTCATTTAATTTATGGGGGGACAAACCAATCTGCACGAAACCGAGAATTTGTTGAGCCTTCTCTTTAGAACCTTCGCTTTCTCCTAAAATCTGCGCGGCAAATTCCTCCTCTGAAAAAGTCTGTTTCCCGAAGATAGGGATTGAAAAATCATAAAACACCTTTCCTGCGCAGGTGATCTTGCGATTGCTGAGTGATACATCAGAATTCCGAGATGATTCCGCAACATGTGCACCACCTCTAGTTCGCAGTCGATCAAGGCGTGGCACACCTGTAATTGAGAAATCTTTGATGGTAGGAATTTCTTTCATATCGATGTCAATCCAAGGAGTTTTTTCTTCGACTATGACGGATTGTGTATTTGATATACGCAAATAACCAATTTCTTCATCTCTGTCGAGCGCCTGTATCCTGCTGATAGGGGTATCTAGAAATGCTGGCTGTGCGTAATTTAAGGCTTGTTTGACTTCGTCATCCTGAGCGAGCAGCATAACCAAAGACGTGCCTAATTTTTTAAGCGTCTTCTCCTGTTGCTTTTTTGAATGGATTAAAAAGAATAGACAACTGAGTGTTCCGATAATAATTATCAGCAGGCTCATGAAAAGGATAAGTTTTGAGCGGATGCTAAACATAAAATAAGCGAAAAAAAATAACTTAACAAATCCCCCTGCATCCCCCTTTCCTAAAAGGGGACTTAGGGATATAAAATCATATTGGGATAAGATTGCATGGATGATAGATTTACCCCAATAATTTCCGCTGTTTGAGTGTTTAGGGTTAATTTTAATTTATCAGGCTGTTTAATTCCCAGCGAAGTTGTCGTTGGACTGCTTAACAATGTTTGCGCCATGCGAGCCGCCTGAATGCCCGTGTATTCATAATCTGGCGAGACGGAAACTAATGCCCCTGCTTTCACAATGGCGTCCGAAGTGCAAAATATTGGCAAGTGATGTTCCAGCGCTATCTTGGAAATAACGCTCAACGACTTTTTGGTAATTACCGTACTATCGGGTATCACCCAGAGGGCGTCAATTTTATTAATAATGTTTTTTAGCTCAAACTCGATGTCTTTCTCAGAGAAGACCTCGCTTTTGACGAGATGGAATTCAAATTTCTTTGTGACGATAGTCGCCTCTGAGATAATTTTCCCTGTTTTTGTTGGGTCGTAAATGACCCCTACATCCTTAGGGGCGCCCAGAAGCTCTTTGAGAAGTGCAAATTGATCTTCTACCGATGCCTCAGAGGAAATACCCGTGATGTTAGCCCCACCCAAATTGAAGCGTTCATGATTGATGACCATGCAGAAGATAATGGGGATATCGGGAAATTGTTCCTTTGCGATGGTTGCAGCAAGCACGCCTACCGCTAGGATGAGGTTTGGTTTGATATTGTTGTCCTTAATATTCTGAACAACTCTTTTGCCTTCTTCTGCATCTCCCTTGAGGTCATAGATTGCCTTTATGGAGATGTTTTTTTCTTTACATCCTTCTTCGAACCCTTTGATTGCTTCATTATAGGCTGAGATTTGCTGACTTCTGATGATAAACACCGTGTTTTCTGCAGCAATCACATTACGAAGAAGGAATGAAGGCTGAAAAAGGAAGACGAGAACAAACCAAAGTAACACGATTTGCTTAGTTTTAGGATATTTTTTAGCCATAACGATGAGGCTTAGTTCTAGATTAGAATTATTTGAAAAAGTAATCATGTCAACTTATTTATGACGTTCACTCTAGAGAGATTCGTTCTGAATAAATAACTCATTACACTTGTGCAGTTCTTTTTGTATCTGTGCTATATTGTCGATAACGTGACTTGATTTGGTTTCTCGGTCTCTGAAAGTAACATTTTCAGAATTTAATAGTAAGAGCTTATTGTTGACCTGAGTAATAGTTCTCATTGCAGTGCTTAATTTCGAGTTTAGGTTTCTGATGCGTTGACTCATTTGTTTTATGATGCGGAAGGCAAGTGTGGGGTCCATTGTTATTCTTTTTAGCAGGCCTTCATGTTCAATAGCCAGGACTCTTGCCTCTCCGATAGCCTTGACTGAGGCTGATCGCGGACTTGCATCAAAGAGGCTCATCTCACCAAATATATCGCCTTCATTCAATACAGCAAGAATAATTTCCTTGTCTCCATCGCTTTTTACAATCTTTACTTTTCCGCTCTGTACCACGTACATAGTACGGCTTTGCATGCCCTCCTTTACTATTATTTCGTCATCTTTATATATTCTACCAAGAAGACCTTCTTCCGGCATAATAATACTCCTTTTTATCCGCTACTGATGAGAGAAAAATACTTTCCGTAAAGAAGAAGCGCTGCCTGCAAGCAACAAACGTATAATAGGCAGGGGGTTAAGCGCCCGTATGAAGATATTCTTATAAAATCTACTTCCTGTAAACATGTCCCAAAGAATGTCGCTATAGTGGGCATCTTTTTGTAAATTTTTTTGCTCTTGTTGGATTATTTTGAAGTAACCCCTGCTGAGCGGCGATATGGTAGAGATGAGGTCATTTACATGAAAAAGGAATTGACCAAATAGGTTGTCTCTATTCAGGGTTTCACAAGCCGGGAGGTAGTGTTCTTTGAAGTCTTCTTCTCCTATTCCGTAGAGGAGCGCCGTATGTGCCGCTGCCTTGGAAGTTATGTAGGAAGAGCCTATTCCATCTTTATACAGTCTGGCGCTGCTTGCATCCCCTACAAATACTAATCTATGGGCAAAAGGTTTTCTTGCGGCTCCCACATTTATCTTCGGAAAACAATGACAAAATTTTTCTGGTATTTTGAAACCAGGAGGAAGCATTTTTCTCATTTCTGGATGGCTAAGAAAGACCTTGGTACACCCTGCGTCTGGTTCCTTTCCCAGTATACTGATGGTAATGAAGTCCCCTTTGGGTATTATGCTCACGAACTTTATTCTAGGGATATGAAGGAGAAAGATATGTATAGAGTGCGCGAACTGGCTTGATATCCAATTGTTTCCCATTTCAATCTCTGACTGCATAGCCTTGATGATGGATGGAGCTTTGTACCCTGTGCCTAATTTTTCGTACATTTCACCAGTACTAGCTTTGACTCCAGATGCCCCCACGAGGAGGTCGCAATCATGGAGCATTTTTCCTCGAGAATAGAGAACAGGTTTATCTCTTTCCATGCGTATCTCATCAACAATAATGTGTTCCACTTTAGCCCCGCACTCAACTGCCTTGTGGAGAAGAAAATCATCAAAACTTTGTATACCTTTTTCTATACTTCCTTTGGGTCCCCCGCCTCTATAAATAGTAGCTATGCCCCGCTGCTGGAGACGTGAAGACTTTATCCGGACGTTGCCATTCTGTGTGTGGAAGTGATAAGACTCTATGCCCGATTGTACGACGGAAGGCGGCAAATTTATACCTTCCAATGCGAGTAATTGTACCAGGGACTCCGAGACAACCCCTGCGCACATATTGCAACCCGCAGCTCCTTGATTGACAAATGTTTTCCTTTCGTAGATGGTGATGTCAAGCCTTCTGCCTAGATCCTTGGCCAACTTTGAGGCGAAAATACTGAAGAAAGACCCTGCCGGTCCACCTCCTATTATTGCCACACGAGCCCCATCTTTTAGAGGTGAATTTTTTGCGCTCTTCATGCAAGTTTATTTCCAAATCCTATGTGTGAATTTTGGCAGGGTATTTTGTTATACGAAAAATGTTTTCTTGAAAAGGCCTCCTGAAAAATGAAACACCTCGCCGAGAAAACACGCATTGAGTAATCTTTAGTAGTAAGGCTGTTGTTTCTCCGAATTATAACATATCGAGGCTTAACGGCGAGTAATAATGACAGAAAGTTATTTACACTTTTGCTTGTAAACTCACAGAATCTAACATGACGTCATTTTATGTCAAGTAAAAAATTTAAAGTAAAATACAGAAAAGTAGATATCAACTTGAGCGATTAATCAATAACCTAAGAAATATTTTGTGCTTGGTTTATCTATTTTCGTTTTTGCCCACGCCACATTATGCAATGGAGAGAACTGATTCCAAAAATTTATTCTCATGGAGTCAATTGGGAAAGTCCTTTCGGAGAAGCACGGAATTCTAGAGAGAATAAATTTGACAAAGAATACACTTATGGTATACTCACCCCTCAGGGTATTAAAAGTGGTAGGCTGTAACAAGTCCTAAACGTCATTTTTGGAGATTACCCTTGTACTTTCGCTGGAAAATCTACATTTACCTGTCTTTCCTTAGCATCCTTTTATACGGTTGTTATGCACCGCCTACTTTTAAACCAGTGACCCCCATGAGACCTCCCAAAAAAGCCGAGCCTTATATTCTCAGGCAATTGGATCGTTATTCTGTACGAGACTGGAGATATATTGTTGTTCATCATAGTGGTTCGGTATCCGGCAGCGCAGCCGAATTTGACAAATTCCACAGAGTAACAAGGGGCTGGGAAAATGGCTTGGGCTACCATTTTGTGATTGGAAATGGAAATGGTTCAGGTGATGGACAGATTGAAATCGGTAGCAGGTGGATAAATCAGATAGATGGCGCGCATGCCGGTGTGCAAGAGTACAATCATTATGGTATAGGAATATGTCTGGTTGGAAACTTTAATGAAAGTTCTCCTACGGCGGCACAAATGGCTTCGCTTTCGGCATTGGTAGAATATCTCCAGCAACGATGCCACATCCCTTCGGAAAATATTGTAATGCATAGACATTTCAGGCAAACAGAATGTCCTGGAAGAAATTTTCCATATTATAAATTACTTGCCCACACTGCCCGATACTAGCATCTCATTTAATTGATAATATTACGACAGATTTAAAGAATTTCAATTTTGTGTCATCTTGCATATTTACGTTACCTTGTTTGTTGTGATACTAGATGATACCCATCCGCGACAGAAATCCATCAGGAACCTTTCCCCTTGTTACTGTTAGCATTATTATCATAAATGTTTTGGTCTTTTTGTTTGAACTTTCCTTAGGTCGTAAACTAGACTCCTTCCTCTTCCAGTATGGTGTTATTCCTTTTAAGGTAATTTATCCATCCGATATTCCTGCTTCTACTTTTGTAAACGCCTATTTCCCCTTTTTAAGTTACATGTTTCTTCACGGAGGATTTATTCACCTTATTGGGAATATGTGGTATTTGTGGATTTTTGGGGATAATATTGAGGATACGCTCGGCCGGTTTAAATTTATTGTGTTTTATCTGCTATGTGGAATTGGTTCTGCAATTGTGCATGTTTATTTTAATAGTCGATCTGGGATTCCCTGCATAGGAGCAAGCGGCGCAATCGCAGGTGTGCTGGGCGCTTATATGGTTACCTTTCCAAGGGCAAGAATATTAGTCATTATACCGCTGTTCATCATGTGGGAAATGATTGAGTTGCCTGCTATAGTTGTCTTAGGTTTTTGGTTCCTTATCCAATTTTTTACTGGTACAGCATCTATTTCTTCAATCAAGGGTGGAGGTGGAATAGCATGGTGGGCCCATGTTGGGGGATTTGTTCTCGGTATCATCCTCATAAAGATATTTCCAAAATCACGCTATCGTTATTCGCAAGGTTAAAGTGATTGGTGTATTTTCCCGTCTAACATTTAAACAAGCCATACCTGTCATAAGCAGTCCAAACAAATTTATCTTTAAAACACGTACAGTTCCTGAGCCATAATATTTCGGTTCATGGTAATGATTGTTCTGCTACTTCCACTACCGTTAAGAAGAAATTTTATCAGAAGATTAAGATGTTTTTCCCAGGACATACTCGATAGCAATCTTATTCAATGTCTTTTGTTACACCTTCCAGTTCTTCCAGCTTTCCTTCGGCGATTTCTTCTTCTAGTTTGACAACTTCGCGGAAGGCGATACCTTCTTTCCAGAGGAAAAGAAAGCCTATAATCGTAGAAGGGAGAACGCTGATAGCCCATAAAATAATGGCGTAACTTTGTGCCGCCGTGGTTTGTATTCCAAAAACGTCTAATGACTTTAATACTGCGATGTGGAAGACGCCAATATAGCCGGGCGCTTGTGGCAAGGCAACTGCTAGCGCAAGACACACAGCAACAAAACATGCACCCACAAAAGGGAGGTGCATGTGGAATGAAAATCCGAGAAGATATATTTCAGCTCCATTAATGATCCAAATTAATAGTGAAAATGATAATATCCATACGGTTTGTGTTTTATTTTCAAGAATTTTTAGGCCGTGGATAAAGGATTCATAAAATTCCAAAATCTTATCTTTAAGTTTATGTGGTAGAAAGGAGCATAGTTTGTACAGTATTTTTTTGAAGAAATCAGGTTTGGCGACAACTAAAAAAAGGGATACAATCGTAAATACTCCAACCACAGCAAATACTTCAGTCCATTTTTTTAGTGAAGGAATAATTGATTCCTTCATGGTGTTTGCATGATTTACGGAAGTATAAACAAGAAGGTTATTATGACTTGGAGAAGGATGCGGTAGTAGCGCAATGACTCCTACAGTAAATATGATGAGTACCAGCATGTCAAAAATCCGCTCTACGATCACTGTAGCAACGGAAGTTGAAAATTTTATATCCTCCTTTTTGTATAATAAAAATGGTCTCAACGCCTCTCCCACGCGAGCAGGTAGGATATTATTTGCCATGAAGCCAATGAAGGTAAGGGATAATAAATTTATTGTAGAAATTGCTTTAATATGTGAAAGCAATCCTTGCCACCGAAAAGCCCTTACAACGTAAAATAGTAAGTTTAAAATGATCGTTGGGATAATAAACCAGTAATTAGCCTCAATTAAGGCGTTTTTAAGTAATGCCCAATCAATTTTTCTTACAAATAACCATGAGCAAACTATGCTGGCTACAATACTCAGAAGGAACAAGATATTTTTTTTGCTAAATTTCATTGTGATCTTTCATAGTTTAAAAGTTCCGTACCGGTTTAGGTTCGCAGCCTAAATCAAAATATGTTAGAGATTGAGTCAGCTAGAACGTAATCAAGGAAAATAAGGTTTCAGGTACTTTCCTGTATAGCTTGTTTCTATTCGTGATATCTGTTCAGGCGTGCCGCAGCCGATGACGTATCCCCCTACATTACCACCTTCAGGACCAAGGTCTATAATATAATCGGCGGTTTTGATAACGTCTAGGTTATGTTCCACAACAATTAAAGAATGTCCTGCCTGAATTAATTTCTGAAAACAGGTAAGTAATTTTTGAATATCGTCCATATGTAATCCGACCGTGGGTTCATCAAAAATAAAGAGCATCGTATCCGTGGTTTCTTTGGCCATGTAGGTTGCAATCTTAAGGCGCTGTGCCTCACCTCCAGATATGGTTGTGGCAGGTTGGCCTAGACGCAAATAGCCCAATCCAGTATCCTGGAGAAATTTCAATCCATTAGTAATCCGAGGAGAGTCGTGGAAGAAGAAAATAGCCTCCTCTATGGTCATTTCGAGTGTTTCGTGGATGTTTTTATTCTTATATTTTACATCAAGAACCTTTTTGTTAAATCGTTTTCCGTTACATTTGTCACAGGTAACGTAGATGTCAGCAAGAAATTGCATGTCGACTCTGATGTAACCAGCACCCTCACATTGTTCGCATCTTCCGCCAACAACATTGAACGAAAAATGGCTGACACTCAAATTACGCATTTTTGCATCTCGAGTTAATGAAAAGAGCTTTCGAATCTCATCAAATATTTTTACATAGGTGACGGGATTGGAACGAGGTGTGCGCCCTATAGGGGATTGGTCTACAAGCACAACATCAGTGATAAATTGTAGGCCATCGATATCTTCGTGTTTGCCAACGAATCCGGTATATCCTCCAAACTTCTTTTTAATTGCGCCATAGAGGGTGTCTTGTACGAGCGTGCTTTTGCCGGATCCTGAAACTCCGGTTACACACACCAGCATATTTAAGGGAAATTTAACATCTATGCCCTTCAGATTATTTTGTGATGCGCCCCGTAATACGATAATTTTACTGGAAGGTTTCCTCCGTTTTGAAGGTATTTTAATTGCTTTATCGCCTTTTAAATACTGTCCCGTGAGTGAACCATTGTTGGAAGGTAAATTTTTAAATGAACCCTGATAGACAATCGTGCCTCCGTTTTCACCAGCGCCTGGCCCGAGATCGATAATCTCATCGGCGGCCACGATGACCTCTCCATCATGTTCTACAACGATGACGGTATTTCCGATGTCTCGTAATCGTTTGAATATATTTATTAACTTATCAGTATCTCTTGGGTGAAGTCCAATACTAGGCTCATCCAAAATATAGAGAGTATTTACCAGCGAGGAACCCAGCGACGTTGTAAGATTAACCCTTTGAGCCTCTCCCCCCGAAAGTGTGCGGGTCATACGATCCAACGTAAGGTATCCTAAACCTACTTCGGCCATATAGCATAAACGCTTTTTTATTTCATGGAGAAGCAAATGGGCAATATTTTCTTCATAGTCGGCGAGTCTGAGTTCTCTGAAGAATTGGTAAGCATTGTCGATTGTCATCGTACAAATATCCGATATAGTCCTACGGTTAATCAGAACGTTCAGTGCCTGATTTTTTAGACGCGTTCCATTACAAACTGGGCATAAGGTATATCCACGATATTTACTTAAAAATACTCG
>JAGWZR010000039.1 GCA_018968795.1 Planctomycetota bacterium
TCTGCTGATTCGTCCGCCGCAAAAGAGACGCTAATTATGGCGGCGATGCTAATTGCAATGAAAATAAATAAGAGTGGTGTATTGATACTAAGATGTTTTTTTAACAACCTTTTAATACGATTCATAAAATATACGTCCGCCTTATGCTAAAATCTTGGTCAGAATTGGATAAAATTTAAGTGGGACTAATTGATTTAGACATTCTAAACCCAGTCTCGCAAATTCTGTTCCTTAAAAGGCTTGAAAGGGTAAGTGATTAATCTGCAAGGCGATAGTAATTGTCGGCGAGATTTTCGAGGTACTGTGTTGGGAGAGAAAAGTGGCGCAAATGAACCTCCTTTGCTCGCTTGGAAAATGATAAATGATGGAGGTTATTTGGATTTTGCCGTGTCGGTACCTTTTGGCTGGTTTAACATTTCTTGAATCTGCTTAAACGTTTTTGGGTCTACGCGAAGTTTCCCCTTTGTGTCTGATACGCCGAGCCGGGTGGCCATGTCGTCAACGTCGAGTAAATTCAAATCGAGACTTGAAATATTTACATCCGCAAGATTGATATTGCGCGCTGCTTCCATAGCAACAATAATATCGCCTCCCAGTCCCGCGAGGGCCTCCCTTCTTAATCGTTCCCCTTCTGCCTGCGACTGCCGAATTAAAAGGGTTCCTTCTGCTTTTCGCTCTTGTTTGTAAAGATCGCCTTCCGCCTTCTTCTGTACCAGATATTTGTCAGCCTCAGCAAGGAGTTCGATGGTCTTTTTTGTAGTTTCAGCATCGAGCACCGTGATCGACCGCTCCTTGTCTCCGCTAATTTTTTGAGCAAGGGCCTCTGTATCTGCGTCAATGGTTTGAGTGATACCTCTTTGCTCGGCGGCGAGCGCCTTTGACTTGTTTAAGATGTTGTCAAGCTCTGCTAGTTTAATATTTTTAATCTTCCTTTCCAACTGTGGGTCAAATCTCATTTCCATGATAAGCACGTCAATAACGGTTACATGCCGCAGAGTAAGTCTCTCGGTTAACGTCACTTTAAATTCTTCCGCTCTTTTGCGCTTTTCATTGGGGTTATACAAGTCGCGTTCAACCATTTTACCAAGGACGCTTCTGGCAACGTCGCGCGCCTCGTTTTCTACGATAATTATATACCGTTCGCCAACGCCAATGTCTTGCCGCAATTTCCACGCTTCGCCTGATTTAATTTGAAATTTAACAAGCATATCCACAGAGACGTCGTAGTCATCCGCCGTTCTTATGGCGACATCCTTTCTCTCGTAGTGTCCCATAAGTAACGGTTCTTTTGCAAATTCTAGGGTCAAAACTGTGCTATCATACAGGTCCCATTGATCGACGCCAGAGATCGCCCTGTGCCATCCGGGGCCGTAATCCCTTTGCACAATACCCCTTTTCACACCCCAGACGATTGTTCTCACGCCCACCTGGTCAACGCCAACCTTTATAACGAAAAATTTTACGCCAACGACAAACGAAATAATGAATAAAAAAATTCCTATGGGAATCAGATATTTAGCGGTAAATTTTCCTAAATGCATTTTTACTTCACTCCTCAATCTAGTCTAATTCGGAGATTATAGTAAACGACAAAAATAAATTATCGAATCCCCTTTTCTAAAGGGGGACTTCGTCGTGAGCTCAGTCGAACGATTTTCAACCCCTACACTGGCTGGCAAAAAAGTTGTTGTGTTTTGCTTTGCAAAACTCAACCTAATTTGAAATTATGGCGATTTATCAGGCCCTGGTTTCATTGGACTTACCAATACCGCATCGGGCGGTTCTGGGAACATGTAATCAATCTTTGGCGCATCTTCGATATACTTGAACCGCTGTATACTTTGCGGCGTCTCGACGCCTTGCCTGATAATAGGCGTGCTTCTGACGATGGCCTGTTTGAGGCGTTTGGCGTATTCGAGCCTGACCAGAGTGCGCCCCCCTTCCCCTTCCAATGCCTTACGCAGCAGCAGAGTGCCCTCTGCGTCGGTTTTTACCGTGGCGAGAATTGCCGCCGCTTCTTTTGCGAGCCTTTCAAACTCAGCGTCGGCGTCAAACCGCGCTCGAATGAGGTATGCGTCGGCGTCTTGCTTTTTTGCTTCGGCAGAGCCTCGCGCGTCCATAATGCGCTTGTCGCACTCTCCTCGAAATCTCGCAACTTCCACTTCTAATTTCTTCGTTTCTTCAACGACAACTTTTCGCTGATTTTCCCTGGCTGCGGAGGCACGCGTTTTCTGCTCCTCTACCTCTTTATCAGCCAGTCTTCGTTCCTGTATCTTTTCTGCATACTCTCTGTAGTAGCGATAATCGGAAAGGTTTATGGACGTGATAAAAAGACCGTGCGTGTCCAGCATCGTATTAATTTCTTCTCGGGCTTTTTGCAGCTTAACATCGCGTTTAGAGGCGATGGGGAATTCGTCTATGGTTAATTCTCCAAAGCAATAATAGCAAATGGTGCGCGTATAGTCGTATATCCATTTTTGCTTGTATATATTGCCTGCGCCAGTATTCTGGATAACATGCACGGCCAGCTCCGGCTTTAACATATATTGTATCTGTAAGTCTAACACGACGTCTCCGCCATCCTTTGTTTTTATCATGAGCGGACTGCCTTGCGGATGCCTTTCGTCTATCTCGGATGCCATCATCTTTAAAACTTGTTCACGTTTGTCCAAGATGTATATATCTTGAACGAATGGATAATAAAGAACGGCGCCCGCCCTGTTGATCAGCTTTATACCTCCGGTAAGGTTGTTTACTACCACCGCCACTTCGTCGGCGGCGATCTGTTTCCAGCTTAAATTTTTGCCGCCATAGACGCCCCCCGCTATTATTGACAATATGATTACTGCAATAATTGCTTTTCTGTAGATATGATAATGTGTGATTTTTGGTTTAAAATCCTTGTCCATAATTATCCTTCAGCTTGTCATAGATAGGGTTGCAATACCTTAAATGTTACGCATTATAAAAGCATGTCTTCGCAAGGTCAATAAAAAATTAAAAAACATGGGGTATTATAGTGAACGTCATAAATAAGTAGCCATAATGTTGCCACCCTGTCATTCCCGGGGCTGTCTAAAAAGTTCCAAAAATCAACATCTGTATACAACTTGTAGGGGCAATTCATGGATTGCCCCACATAAATATTGTGCGTATAAAAACTTTTTGGACAGCCCCAAACTTGTCCCCGCAAAAGCGGAGAGCAATGTCTGTTTTTATTGTAGAGACAGGTTTCAAACCTGTCTCTACCAAATTCCTGCTTTCGTCGGAATGACGACTTTCTTTGTGTCGTTGACTGTAGCAATTTCAGTATTCGTAAAATAATGAATATTTCTGATATTGTATGATTTGTTTTGCTGTTGGAGAGAAAAATATCATTTTAGATTGGGCAGGACGCGCGATGGTGCAAATTGTAAAAAAGATTTCACTTATGAAATATTAGTTTGGGTGTTATGCAATGTAGCCGTGCTAATTACTCGGGGGAATATTTTGTCTCAAATACTGATTATTTAAGCGCTAACGTCATATTTTGGAATGATGGATGTCGCGCTGGAATAGTAATTGCTCCGTTTTAAGGTGAATTATGGGTGCTGTCATGGGTATTTCAAAAGCCATTGTGGAAGATATTTTGAAAATTACAATTACTTATGAAAACCATGCGCTCTTTTAAGCATCGTGCGCTAGCTTAGTTGTTTTATGTATATATGATGGCAAGAAGCGCATCTAATTTTTCCGGTGGCGGAAAGGGCGCAAGAAATTGCGGGCAAAATTTTCTTGACATTGCCAATTTCGTTGTTATAATGCGCCTTCAGCATGTTTCATCGGTGGAGTTGTTTAACGAAGAAAACGTTGGAGGAGGAGAAAGGAGGCTGTTTACGGTTGTTGATTTTATAGATAATTTGGTTTTTTTGCTTTGAGTTGTTGCTTTAATATTGTTAGGTTGTATCCAATTATCTTTTTAATAGGAGGAAAGAGATGAAGAATAGTTTGTGGAAGACCTGTATCGGCGGTTTAGCTACTGCCGTCTTCTGCGTCGTGGCTTGCTCTGCGTCTTTCGGCGCGAATGGCAAGTCGATTGAAGAAATGGAAAAGGATTTGAATGCCTTAAGGGCGTCCGTTTCTTCTTTAACGGAACAGATTGAGTCCGTAAAGCAGGAAAAGACGGTGGCTGCTGCGTCTGATACAAGGCAGGATGTAGAGGCGTTAAGAAGTGAAGTAAGCACATTGAAGGAAGAGATGAAAACCGCTGCACAGGCTGAGCAAACGCTGAAGGCATCAGACATAGACGGCAACGTGTATTCCGAATTTGCAAAGAAGGTAAAGCTAGGCGGGCAGATCAGGACAAGGGCAGAATATGCCAGCGGCCTTTATCAAACCCCCTCAAATTCAGCTAGTAGTACCATAGTGCCAGGTGCAACGACAGGTGGAACAACTAGTAACACATTGTCCTCGACCGTGAGAAATTCCGCGAATGATACATCCTATGTCCTGAACCAGACAAGGCTCTGGGCGGATGCCGACGTAAATGAGCATCTCAGGGTGTTTATCCAGCTCCAGGACGCAAGGGCGTTTGGCTCCGAGAACGGTACGATTGGATTTGCAAGTTCCAGTGTAGGCAATGTCTTGGATTTACACCAGGGGTATTTTGACCTGAAGAAGCTCTTCGATCTCCCCTTAACGGTGCGTGTTGGCCGACAGGAGATTATATGGGGCGACCACAGGGTCATCGGTAACTTCGTATGGTCGAACATCGGGCGTGTGTTTGACGGCGGCCGGTTTATGTGGGATACCGACGCCATCCATGCAGAGGCGTTTGCCGCGCAGGTAAAGGAGAGCGGTTGGGTGAATGCCGTGGGGTCAGCGTCGCAGGACGAAAATGTCTATGCGGGACAATTGGCATTTAAAAAGCTTGTTCCCAGCGCATTGTTAGAACTTATGTACATACAAAAGAATGATCAAAACGGCACTGCACAACTAAATAATACAGGATTTAGTCCAACATCGACTCCCGCAGTTCCCGCATCTGCCGCGCCAGGTGGTAATCATATTGTGATTCACGACTTTGGTGTAAGGATTGATGGTAAGGTGCCAAATCTTGACGCCGTGGATTACACGGTAGAGTCTCATGGGCAGTTTGGTCATTACGGCTCCCTTGTACATAGGGCATTTGCTGGCGCAGCCAAGAGCGGTTACACGTTTAAAGAGATGACATGGAAGCCCCGCTTGGGTGTTGAATATGATTATGCGTCGGGTGACAAAAACCTGAACGATGGAGTCCATGGCACGTTCGATAACCTTTATCCGACAAACCACATGAACGGTATCTACGGTTTTGCCGATATGGTTTCTTGGCAGAACATGCATGACATCAGGGGGCAGATAAAGGTACAGCCCACAAATAAGCTGACGGCGCAGGCTGATTATCACTACTTCTGGTTGGCGAGCGCGCGTGATGGCTGGTATCTTGCAAACGGATCCCTTGCGGGTAGCTCCAGTAACACTGGGTCAAATTCACTAGCCTCAGAAATAGACTTGACATTGAGCTATGCGCTGTATAAGAATGTCAGTATCCTGGCAGGGTATTCTTTCTTTAATCCAAGTGCCTGGATTACCAGAAACAACGGCGGGATTGGCGATGATACTCACTGGTCATATTTACAGACCACAGTTACGTTCTAATTGTTGATTAAATTTTGTTGTGTTGCGATTCGTAGAGACAGGGTTCAAACCTGTCTCTACGTTTTGATTGTTTAATTTAGTATGAAATAATTGTCTTGCGGTTTTAAATTAAGTATAATGGGTGTTGCCAAAAGCAACACCCATTTTTTTTGGTTCTTCAGGGGACAAGGAACCTGTTGAGGGGTTGGGGATGTTTAATTAATCCCTGTGTACAAGTTGTAGGGGCAATTTATGAATTGCTCCCTACAGTGAAAAGTTGCCGAAGGACTAATTTGATGTTAAAGAATTTCAAGCTTTTTGGTTATCCTGTTAACACCCCCCCCGACCCCTCTTTTTTTCTAGAGGGGAGATTGTTGTGTTTTCCCCTCTAGCCTCCCCCTGTCCCCCTCAGCGAGGGGGATAAAGGGGAAGGGGTGTGTAATAATAAAAAGTCGTTGGGTTTTGTCTTTTAAAACCCAACCTAATTTTATGTTCAGAAAATTCAATGTTGTTGTAGAGACGCAAGATTTTGCGTCTCTACTGTCTGATTTTAAGAAATCTCAAACAATTTTTGAGTATGCCGGAAGAATAGAAAAATATCTGAATAAAGTAATCAAGCATTAAGTAATAATAATGAAAGTTTCAAATCAATATTATCCCGCCTTTGAAGAGTTTAAGCAATTAGCCAAGAGGGGCAATATTGTGCCTGTTTACCGGCAATTGTTTGCGGATACGCTTACCCCTGTTTCAGCATTCCAAAAAATTTCTGACGCGGAATACGCCTTTTTGCTTGAAAGCGCAACGGGCGGCGAGAAGATTTCCAGATACTCTATACTTGGCGGTAATCCGTTTATTGAGTTTACTGCAGTCGATCATCATATAGAGATAAGAAGACAAAATCAGGAGAAAGAAGTAATCCACGCGGAAGACCCACTGGAGGTGCTGAGCAGGGAAATGAAAGCCTTCACGCCAGTACGGGTAAATGGGCTGCCTAACTTTTTCTGCTGCGGAGTTGGGTATATTGGTTACGACGTAGTGCGGCATTACGAGTCTTTGCCTCATATTCCACAGGACGACTTGGCGCTTCCGGATATTCAGATCATGTTTTATGATACTGTGGTCATATTCGATCACTTGACGAAGACCATTAAGGTTGTTTGCGTTGCGCAAATCAACGGCGGTCTTTTGGAAAATGTATATGCCGAGGCGGTACGGAAGGTTGATTGTATTGTTGAAAAACTGCGCACGCCGGTAATGTCTTTAAGCGACGATATTACGTCGGATGGGGAAGGCTGTATCCCTTTTTCATCAAACTTTGAAAAGGCGGATTTTCTCAAGGCTGTAGACCGATGTAAGGAATATATTAGCGCGGGAGATATATTTCAGGCAGTTATCTCGCAACGATTAAAGACACGGACACAGGCTGACCCATTTAGCATTTACCGCGTGTTGCGGGTAATCAATCCCTCTCCGTATATGTTTTATTTAAAAATGGGAGATCTGAAGCTCATCGGGTCTTCTCCCGAAGTTATGGTGAAGGTTGAAGGAAAGAAAATTGTTGTGCGTCCAATTGCAGGTACGAGAAGAAGAGGAAGAGATGATGTGGAAGATGTGCAATTTGAGCAGGAATTAATTGCCGACCCTAAAGAACGTGCAGAGCATATTATGCTTTTGGATCTGGGAAGAAATGATGTGGGAAGGGTATCGCGTTACGGGAGCGTGCATATTGATGAAAAGATGGTTATTGAAAAATATTCACATGTAATGCATATAACGTCCAGTGTTTGCGGCGAGTTGCAGGAGGGTAAAAGCGCATTTGATTCGCTGAAGGCATGTCTGCCAGCCGGCACCTTGTCAGGGGCGCCTAAAATAAGGGCGATGGAGATTATTGACGAAATTGAACCCACGAAGCGCGGCCCTTACGGCGGAGCGGTTGGATATTTTGATTTTTTTGGAAATATGAATACCTGTATTACTATTCGAACTATTGTGTTAAAAGGCAATGATGCCTATATTCAAGCTGGCGCGGGAATTGTGGCGGATTCAATCCCAGAACGAGAATATGAGGAAACATTAAACAAGGCAAAGGGTTTATTAAAAGCGATCGAAATTGCTGAAAAGATGAAAGGATAAACGAGTGAGTTTTGCCAGGATTTTACAAATTATAGGGATTATTTTTGCATTAGATGCCCTTTACTTCGGCATTGCAAAGGATTCTATGAAAATAGAAGTTCTGCTTTTGTTTGTTGGGGGTGTGATTTTTTATGTAGGCCGCATGATTGAAAAAAGAAAGTAACTACTTAGCCACAAAGGCTCAAAGCCACTAAGACCATAAATTACGCCTTCGGCGGTTTTTTTACAGTAGTGGCAATTCATGAATTGCCACTACATGGTTGGTTTGGAATCCCCGAACATGAAAGTAGGGGCACAGACACCGTGCTCCTCCTATTCTTGTTTTTCTTCAAGTATCTCTGCCGTGAAGGTATAAATTTCCACATCTTCTCGTTTCCAAGCATCGGAAGCCAAACCCGCCTTGCTTGAGCAGCAGTGGGACAAAAATTCTTCTTTACTCCAGCCGGTTTCTAATGCCACTTGCGGCAGGAAACATCCTGTTCGAGAGCCCTTTCTTATAAATATACCGTGCTTTCCCAGTTCAAAATCAAGAGGGTTCTTAATTTGTTTTAAAGGGGACAATACGGAAATTTCGATTTCTAGTTGTTCTAGTTCCGATAATTTGATTCGGTTAAATTCAAACCGCGGGTCCTCTGTTGCCGACGATATTGCCATCTCGGAGACCAATTGATAAAGCGGTATGTCGGAAGTAAAGCAACCAATACAACCACGAAGTTGTCCGTGGGTTTTTAAAGTGACAAAAACTCCCTGTTCTCCTTGAAGGTCTGGATGATCAATGGGGGAAAGGGACACGGGCTCTTGTTTGACTACAGCCTCAATATTTCTTCGCGCGACATCTAAAAGGATTTTTTTTGCTTGTTTGTCCAAGGGGAATAAGTGTTCCAGTATTAAAACTTAAGGAGAAACGAAATAGCGTTGTTCAGCAAAGAGTGCAGGATATCATAACTTTTTCCCTTCGTGGAATACCTCTGCAGTGAAAACATAAAATTCCATCCCGTCGTCCTTCCATGCATCAGTGGATAATCCTGCCTTCTGGCAGAGATGCCGCAGGGTTTCTACTTTGTCCCACCCTTGTTCAGCGGCCACTTGGGGGAGAAATACAGCGCTGGCGGGCCCTCTGCGGATTATAATACCTTCTGTGCCAACGGTAAATTCGTCGGGTCCTTGTATCTTTTTTAGGGGGCTCAGAACGGATATCTCAATAGTAATATCAGAGACCTCCTTAGCATGTACGGGATTAAATCGCCAGTCATTGGAAGATGAATTGATCGTGTTTTCAATTACACCCTGGAAGAGGGAAGTCTTTGGTATTATGTGTCCAATGCAGCCGCGAAGATCACCTGCCTTTTTCAGTGTTACAAAAACACCGTATTTTTCTTTTAATCTAGGGGTAAGTGCGCATTCTATTAATTCCAATCTTGGAGGAGTGCCTGTTTTTGTAAAGGTTTCTAAGGTGTTTCGGGCAAGGGACAAAAGGACAGCCTTTTCTTCTTCGGCTAAGCGAAAAGACGGATTGCTGTCTCGCGTTTGCACCTTCGGGACATAATACCCGGATTTAGTTTCTGAAGGTTTTGTGAATATAATGGACGCATAACTTACAGAAAAAGAAAAGTTGTTGGATTGGCGTCCGGAAGTATCATAGTTGAGGATTTCGCCATGTGCATCTGACGGTAATAATTTCAGGAGTAGTTCAATCGGCATAATGCCGCACGCGTTTATTCCCGTTTCCTTCCTGTAAGCCCTTAGCCCTTCGAAATCTTTTGAAAGAATTTTTTCAAATGCGCCATAATCAAGATTGCGTATGTTTTTTTCGATGTCTTTTTTAAAAGGAATATATCCATAACCTTCGCCATAGTGTGTGAAATCAGAGCTTACGACTATGAGTGTTTTGTCATCTACGAATGGGCGGAGAGCATTGACAACTTGATCAAAGTCGTCGTCTAGCAATGCACCAACCATAATAGGTACTAATTTAAAGGCGCCGAGAGTCATTTGTAAGAAGGGTAACTGGGTTTCTAAGGAGTGTTCGCCTTTGTAAGCGCCTTCATACGATCCAAAAAGTTTTATGGTTTTATGAGAGGCATGAGACGCTGATTCTTGAGAGGTATTGAGTAATTGATCGCAAGCATCCTGATCCACGGGGATAATACCCAGGGGCGTTTTAAAAATTTTTACATTGAGAATGGAAACACCTCGAAACCGTTTGCCGCCCGTACCAAAATGACTGGGAGATAAGATAATTATCCTCGTAAATCCGTATGCCTTAATAGCGCTGTATCCGTAAGCTGCCACCTGACCAGAATATTGATAGCCTGCGTGTGGCGAGATAAGAGCGATGGGTGTGCCTTTTATTGATTGTTTGGGGATGTTCTGAAAGAATGTATTTACTTGATCTTTTAAGACAATTTCGCTGCCCGGATAGAAACGCCCCGCTACTTGCGGTTCCCATACCTGCTGTGGTTCAGTTTCGGCAAACAGTACGGATTGAGTTAAGATGGCAATTACGAGAGAAATTAATGATAATAATTTCATAGCATTTCCCTTATTTGAATAATTTTATGAGTATAAAACTTCCAACGAGAAGAATTATAAAAACTATGGATATTATATTAAAGTATTTGTCTATAAAACCCTTGATTTTTGGGCCAAACAGATAGACAAGCGCCGCTACGATGAAAAATCTTCCCGAACGACTGACTGCTGAGGCGATAATAAATGTCCACAAATTAATCTTACACACTCCCGCTGCAATAGTAAAGACCTTATACGGAATAGGTGTGAATCCGGCAATGGCCACGGCGGTAAAGGCATTAGCGTTGTATTTTTCTTTAACAAAGTTGAACTTGTCTGTTATGCCGTAAAGATTAAGGATGGGTAGTCCTATATATTGAAAGAATTGATATCCGATAAAATAACCAAAACAGCCTCCTAAAACAGAACCTACAGAGCAAATTGCTGCATATTTGAAAGATTTTTTTGGGAGCGAAAACGCAAGCGCCATCAGGAGCACATCCGGTGGTATCGGAAAGAATGAAGATTCACAAAAGGCTAATACAAAAAGGGCGATAGACCCATAAGGTGTGTGTGCCCAGTGTAACGTCCAATCATAAAGTCTTCTGTGTAGCCCGGGTTTTTTTGCCTGAGGTAATTCTAACTGTTCTGTATGGTTCATTGGCGCTCCCTTTGTAAAATCTTTTTAGTGAAATTTTTATCCTATTCTCGCTCTCAACTTATTGAAGTAGTGTGCAAGGAAATTAGGTTGTGAGATTGCGTTGCTATGAAGTTAAATTAGACAGAAATTAGTTCGATATTTTTCTGAAGTAACATTGTAGCACAAACCCCATTTCCTGTTACTAAGTTTTTATCACGATAGATCTTCCCCACGCCACAGGAAGGACTTTTACTTTTCAGATATGCTTTTTTGATGTGGAATAGTGAAACCAACTTTTCTGTTTCTGTGACTCCTTTAATAAACTGGGCTGTGATATCTTCGCCGTTTTCGGTGATTACTTTTGAGTTTCCTGCCAAGACATCTTTTCCATCACCATTTATAATCCAAGCACAATTTCTGGGAGTGGGTAGGCCGCCAAGCTGCTCGGGACAAAAAGGGATAAAATATGTGTTTTTTAGGGAAGAGATAAGCGTTTCATTTATCTTTGATCGTCCGTCAAATCGACAGTTGAAACCAAAAAGACAAGCACTTACCAAAATCATATAGCATAAATAGTTTGAACAAGTTAAATATCTGATAAATAAATGGTTATGCTGAATTTCAACATAATGCGAGAGGAAAGTCAAGTGAAAATGTATGGTTAAGTAATAAGGTGTCGTGAACTATTGGCGGGTG
>JAGWZR010000040.1 GCA_018968795.1 Planctomycetota bacterium
TGCCGCCCGTGTGGCGGTGCTGGATGAAAATGGGAAGGAAAAGGGTTTAAATGAATATTTTATCACACGGACATTTGAGTTCCCCACATATCCAACAGAGGTGAAAGATGAGAGATTGACACCTGGCGGGTGTAAATCATTTTATTACAAATACAAAATCCCACATAAGGCTGATTTTAAAAAGCTCATATTGCGATTAGACATGATTGAGTATTTAATATTCCCCAAGAAGGCCGATGAAGCGCCCATACCACTTAGTAAAGTTACAATTCCTTTTTATACTACATCAGTGGAAATAATGAAATGACAGTATCTATCTTGTTATCACTCTCTCCAATACGTAGTTTTACCAAAATTTAATATCTTACAGATATTTTCTATTTTGTGGGAATATATTTTGTTTATTGTTTGTCACTAATTTTATATTTGTACTGCTCAGATAAATCAGATGCTCCGGTTCTGTAGAAGGCATTGAATGACTAAAGGAATGCGGGTATGATGGCTTCTCTAAAAACGATCCTTGTGGTAGAAGATAATAATAATCAACTCTTACTCTATAAGCAAGAACTCTCGTTAGAAGGATATAACATTATTACGGCGAAGGATTATTGCGAAGCTTTAAAGAAGGTAAAGGAACATTCTCCAGACATGGTTATAACTGATATCATTTTACCCAAGATGGATGGCATTGAATTGATGGACAGAATTATGAGTGAACGTAAAAAGATACCGATTATTATTAATACGGCATATAGCTGTTACAAGGATAATTTTATGACATGGGTAGCCGATGCTTATATTATTAAGTCCTCAGACTTAAGTGAATTGAAAAACAAAATAAAGGAATTCTTAGGTAAAACCGAATAAAGCTCATTTTAAACCTACAATTGAATTTTATTCGATTTGCCAGATTTAGTTAATCTAAAGAATACATTCCGATAAAGGCAAACCCTGAGCAATCAGGGGATGCAAAGTAAAGGGGTTTTTATTTTGCAGGAATAAACCTTGATTGTTATTTGTCTCTAATTACTAAAAAACCAAAAGTATGTCTAAATTTGCAAAATTGTCGGTGATAGCAATCTTTCCCGCACAGTGAGGTTGTTACAATTCATCACATTTTTCTTGGTAATAAATCGTGAGCCAAAAAGATAGTCTTCTTGTTCATATGGATGCTTTATACAGGTCGGCATTGTATCTTGTCAAGAACGAACATAAAGCAGATGATCTGGTTCAAGAGACTTTTTTAAAAGCATTCAAATTTCTCAAGAACAATAAAGAAATTGATAATACAAAGGCATGGTTATTTAAAATACTCATGAATGCTTTTATCAATCAATATCGGAAAGACAAAAGAGAGCCTTCTTTGGTTGATTTTGACAATATAGAATCCTTTCATGAATCAATAAAAGAAGAAGTTTTCATATCCCCAATTATAGAAAATGAAGCAGAATTCGATGAATTGTTAGACGCAGATGTAAAAAAAGCCCTGGAAGAATTGCCTGATGATTTTCGACTTGTGATCTTACTTTCGACAGTAGAGGGCTTTTCCTACAAGGAGATTTCCAAAATGCTTGAATGTCCCATCGGGACAGTAATGTCTAGAATCTATAGGGGACGAAAGTTGTTAAGGGAAAGGTTAGCAGGTTATGCAAAAAAACACGGTTACGAAAGAGAGTAAGAAATGAATTGTACAGATGTAAGAAAATATTTTTATGCCTTTCTCGATAGCGAACTCGATGTGGAAAAGAACATCGAGATTCTTGCACATGTTAATATGTGCCATGCATGCGGTATAAAAATAGAAAGGGAAAGGTTAATTCAGAAAAGGGTGAAAGAAACAGTTTTCAAGGTAAAAGCCCCTGCATACCTTGAGCAAGAAATTTTGAGAAGTGCAGAAAGAAAACCAAACTTCTTCACTCAATTTATAAAGAATTTCTTGTTGAGAAGCAGATTCGCATTAGTTTCTGGCATAGCAACGGCAATAATTCTTATCGCGTGTTTTTTTGTAATACAAGGCAAGCTGAGGAAAAACAATATTCTTTATCTTGCAGAAACAAAATATCACGATTACATAATGAAAAGACTCGATCCTGATATACGTTTCCAGGATACCAAATCAATGCTAGGGCACTTCCCGAACCAGATCGGTTTGAACGTAACACTGCCTGGTGTTGAACAAAATATTCAGTTACAAAATACTAAAGCCATTGTGGAGTACGTTCAAAAACAAACGGGTTTAAGCGTGACTTTACCTGATATTATTAAAGAAAATGTAAAGTTAATGGGTGCGACGTTGGCTAAAATCAATGGCATAAATATACCGCTGGTTTTTTATATGATTGATGATACTCCAATAACGTTGGCTGTAGTTTGTAATTCCGACATTGACTTTACAAAGATGAAAGAGGTTATGGCAGGTAAGATGGTGGTATATAAAGGTCCCGGCTTTTGTGGCGCTTGTCAAATTGTTGGATGGAAAGAAGCTGGCACTCAGTATGTCATGGTATCAATGTTAGATAGTGAAAAGATGATAAGAACATTTCTGTAAGTAAGAGGACAAACTAATGACGAATAAGAAAGCAATAATAAAGTTCATCATTTTACTAATTATCATTGGAGGTGCATTTTTTGCGTTCAGGCACACATCTTTGTCACAGTATATGCAGAAGGATGCACTTTTGAGTATTCTCACACAACTCAGAGAGCATTGGTGGGGACCTATTGGGTTCATCCTTATTTATGGGATCGGATGTGTTGTTGCGTTACCGGGTTCGCTCTTAACACTGTGCGGAGGAGCAATATTCGGAGTGGCGATGGGTACCGCTTACAACGTGCTTGCTTCCAATCTTGGCGCTACCCTGGCGTTTCTAATGGCAAGGTACTTTGGCCGCGATTTTGTGTCCAGACTCATGAAAGGAAGGGTAGAGGCATTTGACGAAAAGGTTGCCAGCCATGGTTTCCGGTTTATATTTACGCTCAGGCTCATCCCTCTTGTACCTTTTAATGGACTGAATCTTGGATCGGGACTTTCAAAGATTAAATATCGTGATTACCTGCTCGGCTCTGTCCTGGGTATGTTACCCGGTACGTTTATTTATACCTATTTTGCAGATGCTCTTCTCAAAGGAGCAACAGGAAGTGGGAAAAGGGCATTGACCAACTTGGTAATTGCTAGTTTGCTATTGATACTAATTTCATTGGTACCAACTTTGTACAAAAAATTTAAAAAACAGAAACGTATTGAGAGTAAGGAATAACCACAACTATCCACTTTTCTGTAAAAAGTAAATGCAAGAGGAGAAACATTATGAGAGATTTCGACCTCACGGTAATAGGCGGTGGGGCAGGTGGGTTAAACGTTGCAAGTGGAGCTGCCCAGCTTGGCGCCAGGGTTGCCCTTATCGAAAAAAACAAACTGGGTGGCGACTGTCTTTATTATGGATGCGTTCCCACGAAGGCTTTGATTCACTCCGCAAAAATAGCTTTGCTTATAAAAAGATCTAAGGA
This sequence comes from Planctomycetota bacterium, assembly GCA_018968795.1. Lineage (GTDB taxonomy): Bacteria > Planctomycetota > Brocadiia > Brocadiales > Brocadiaceae > REEB58. The sequence goes on from JAGWZR010000040.1 coordinate 3,508, forward strand.
ATACGGACTGGATGAGACAAACATCTCATTCGATTTTAAAAATGTTATGAACCGTATGAGGGAAGTGATATCAAAAATTGGTGTACATGATGATCCAAAAAGATTTGAAAAGATGGGGGTGCAAGTTTTCTTTGGTGATGGAAAGTTTATAGACCGTCACACCTTTGAATTTGATGGGCATAAAATTACAAGCAACAAATTTGTTATTGCAACGGGCTCAAGGGCCGTTGCTATTCCTATCAAAGGCCTTGAAAATATCAAATATCTAACCAGTGAAAGCGCCCTGGAACTGGATTATTTACCCAAATCAATAATTATATTAGGTGCGGGTCCAATAGGGCTTGAGTTTGCGCAGGTGTTTGCAAGATTCGGGTCGAAGGTTACTGTTATAGAAAAGATGGGGCAGATCCTGCCACGAGAAGATAAAGAAATCGCTGATATCCTGGAATCAATTCTGAAGGAAGAGGGAATTGATACATATACCTGTGTTGATGTAGACCAGGTTAAACAAAACGAAGGCCAGAAAGGCATTGAAGTGGTGGCTGCATGTAGCGGGCAGAAAAAGACGTTTCAAGCTGATGAGTTCATGATTGCTATCGGGCGTGCGCCGAATTTAGAAGGACTTAATCTTGAAGCCGCCAGGGTCAGGATGGAAAAGAGGGCTATTGTGGTAAATATGTCCATGCGTACTACTGCCAGAAATATCTGGGCATGCGGTGATGTAACCGGGCAATATTTGTTTACCCATGTTGCTGAATATCAGGCGGGTCTTGTGGTAGCCAATGCACTGATTCCTTTTATGAAAAGAAAGGCAAATTATCGTGTAGTCCCCTGGGTTACCTATACCGACCCTGAATTGGGTCGCGTAGGATTGACTGAGGATGAAGCAAGGCAGAGATACAAGCATGTAAAGGTGTATCGGTATGATGTAAAGGATTTGGATAGGGCTGTTATAGATGGTGAAGACAGAGGGATGATTAAAATCGTCTGTACGAAAAAGGGTGAGATATTGGGCGCCCACGTCCTTGCGCCACGAGGAGGAGAAATTGTGCATGAATTTGTACTGGCAATGCAGAATAATCTTGGGGTCAAAAGTATTACCAATACCATACATGTCTATCCAACGCTTGCTCAGGCAGTGAGAAGGACAACAAATAAATACTATGCAGAAAAGATATTCTCAGGGTGGATTCCTAAAGTTACAAAGAAGTTGATACGAATATTTGGTTAGATAATACATTGGCAAAATAGTTCACCACGGATTTTCACGGAACTTCACGAATGAGGCAGAGGATAGGATAACCTCCGCTTTCTATCTCTAACCTTCAGTAATGTTCTGTATCATTCCGTGGTGAATTTTGAGAATGGAGTGATAAGATGAAAATTTTTATAGCGATCTTAGTATTGGTGATTAGCTGTTGCTTAGTGACGATAGTTTCAGCCTCTGAAAGTGGTGATCTTGCTTCATTATTTGATAGTGTCTTAAGTCGCTATGTTTCACAGGATGGTTTGGTTCATTATAAGGGACTAAAGGAAGATAAGGATTTTAAGAGATACATTGAATATCTTTCCCAGGCAGACCCTGATAAACTGCCAACGGACAAGCACCGTCTTGCTTTCTGGATAAATGCGTATAATGCATTTGTTTTAAAAGGGGTATTGGAAGAATATCCCATTAAGAGCGTCCTTGCTGTAGGCTGGCTGCCTCACAGCTTTTTTATACGGAAGGTATTTAAGACAAAACATGAAAATATTACTTTGCGAGAATTGGAAAATAAAAAGCTCAGGGAGACATTTCGGGAACCAAGAATACATTTCGCTATTAACTGTGCATCAATGAGTTGTCCGAAGCTCATAACGGAGGTATACAGGGCTGAAAAATTGGAGCAGCAGTTGGAGACACAGGCAATTTCATTTATCAATAATAAAAGCAGGAATTATCTGGATAGAGAAAATAAGGTCTTATATCTTTCTTCTATCTTCAAATGGTATAAAGAAGATTTTGTTAGTAGCGGTGAAAAAATAGAAGAATATATCGCAAGATATTTAAACACAGAAGATGCCGAATCTATCAGGAATAATAAAGTAACGGTAAAATATCTCGATTATGATTGGGGCTTAAACGAACAAAAACAATGAAAAAAGAAAGAGAAGTATTTCCAAAAAAGCTGTGCCCTTTTATTCAAAGGCCACCCGGCGATGATTTTCTCATTATTGGTCACGAGTCTTTTTGTATTGTTGAAGAGGTGGATTCCAAAAAGTCTTGTTGCAGAATTAAGTGGAAAGGGGAATATGAATAAAGATTATGATGTGATTATTGTCGGAGGAGGGCCTGCCGCCCTCGCTGCTGCGGTTTATACCTGCCGTGCCTTATTAAAGACTGTAATTTTTGAAAAACAATATTTGGGTGGGCAGTTAGTCGGCACCGACCTGATTGAGAATTATCCGGGGTTTCCTGAAGTCATCAGTGGTGTTGATTTGACACAGCGCATGGAAGCCCAGGCCAAGCGGTTTGGTGTGGAGATAAGATACGAAGAGGTCTTGAAATTAAGTTTAGAAAACGGTTTAAAGGTTGTGACGACCGATATTGATGCTTATGCAAGCCATGTGGTTGTTTTAGCATCTGGCGCAGAGCCTAAGAAATTGGGCGTACCCGGTGAAAAAGAATTTTATGGAAAAGGTGTTAGTTATTGTGCGACTTGCGATGGGGCTTTCTTTAAGGGCAAAGATGTAGTTGTTATTGGAGGGGGCGATTCTGCCATAACCGAAGGTATTTTCCTGACCAAATATGCAAAAACCGTACAAATAATACACAGAAGGGATGCATTTAGGGCCACAAAGATTTATCTGGACGAAGCCTTTTCAAACCCAAAGATTAAGGTTATCCTCAATACAGTAATCGAAAGTATTCATGGACAGGAAAAGGTCGATGGCGTTGTTACCCAAAACATTTTGACACAGGAAAAGAAAGAGATTCCCTGTCAGGGTGTTTTTACATTTATTGGGAGTGTACCCAATACGGGTTTTTTAGGCAATTTATTATGTGTTGATGCCGGGTGTCATATTGAGACAAACATCCATATGGAAACCGCTATAGAAGGGCTATATGCCGTTGGTGATATTCGGAAAAATTCGTACCGACAAATTGCGACTGCGATCGGAGAAGGAGTTACGGCGGCTATCGCGGCTGAACACAAGCTTGCCGAGTTGAAGGCCTTAGGAAAAGGGGAAAAATGAACCTCATTGATCGAAAAGTATGGTAGAACAATTTGAAAACAACGTGTTTAAAAAAGTTCTTGTAATCATACTGGCTGGTGGGCAGGGAGAAAGACTCTATCCATTAACCAAAGATAGAGCAAAACCCGCAGTTCCTTTTGGTGGGATTTATCGTATTATTGATTTTGCCTTAAGCAATTGTATTAATTCTGGATTGCGGAAGGTGTGTGTTTTGACGCAATATAAATCGTATTCTCTGGATAGACATTTAAGAATTGGATGGAATATTTTTAATAATGAACTGAATGAGTTTATCGAAAATATTCCTCCACAAAAGAGGATAAGTGATATGTGGTATCAGGGAACGGCCGATGCGGTATATCAAAATATTTATGTACTGGAAAGAGAACGCCCTGAAATGGTATTGATCCTCGCCGGTGATCATGTTTATAAAATGGATTATGGTGAGTTAATTAAATTCCATATGGCAAAAAAAGCAGATGCTACAGTACCATGCATTGAAGTACCTATACAGGAAGCAAACAGGTTCGGGATTGTGAGTATAGACAATGAACAACAGATTCTAGACTTTGTTGAAAAACCTTCCAGTCCAAAACCGACACCTACAAATCCTGAAAAGGCGCTGGTATCCATGGGAATATATCTCTTCAACACATCGGTATTGGTAAAAAGAGTAATTGATAACACCAAAAAAGATGCTGTTCATGATTTTGGGAAAAATGTTATTCCTCTTATGATAAATAATGATCGCGTATCTGCGTTTGTATTTAACGATAAGGACAAGAAACCAAAATACTGGAGGGATGTTGGAACGCTTGATGCATACTGGGAGGCAAATATGGATCTGGTTCAGGTATTGCCGATTTTTAATCTCTATGATAAATGCTGGCCAATCCATACCTACCACGAACAACTTCCTCCTGCAAAGACCGTCTTTGCGGAATCTTTTCCCGGTGGGAGATGCGGTATGGTCTTGAATTCTCTGGTATCCAATGGATGCATTATTAGTGGTGCCCGTATAGAGGGGTCGGTTATTTCGCCGGATGTGAGAATTGATTCCCATTCAGAAGTCATTGATTCAATTGTAATGGAGGGGGTGAGGATCGGTAAAAATGTCAAAATTCGAAAAGCAATTATTGATAAATCGGTAACCATACCGGATGGAAAGCAAATAGGGTATAATTTAGAGGAGGATGCCAAACAGTTTGCCGTTACTAAAAAGGATGTTGTGGTAGTACACAAAGAACAGCCTTTATTATGAACATGAAAGAAATAGGTATCAATTATTCAGTTTATCTCAATCGTGGGGATTTTGTTTTTGCATACGATTTACCTGCTTATTTGACTACGATTATTTACAATAAAGGAGGCAAAATGAATGTCTTTGCAGTAAAGTATTTTATTTTGTTGGAATAAATCATGATTATTGTTTGTCGTTAATGTGAAATCTATAAATCCCTTTTTGTGAGGAGCTAAAGTAATTAGGGTAATATCAAATATTTTGCAGATACTTTATTTAGGAGTAAGGAGGTGGATATAGCCAAAAATTACTCATAATATGTAATAATTTGTAAAGGTGTAAAATTTTACTTAAAACAATTTTGCTTTATTGAGGAGACAAACGATGAATATAAGCAAGTATATACATTTTGGCTATCTCTCACTGATTCCTGTAGCCTTTGGAATAATGATAAGTGCATCCGTTGTTAATGCAGTAACTTTATCTCAAGATAACGAAGTTTCTTTTGATTCCAAACCATATGAACTTGCGGAGGGTAAGGCTAAAAATGCAGAGGAGGTTACCTTAAAGGTCAATGGAATGACGTGCGGTGCTTGTGAAAACGCGGTGAAGTCAGCACTCCTGAAAGTCAACGGTGTTAAGGATGCGGAGGTCAGTCATGCAGAGGGAAAGGCAGTTGTAAAGGTTGAAGGAGGGAAGGCGAAGACTAACGAGCTTATAAATGCTATAGAAAAAGCAGGATTTTCGGCATCAAAAAACTAACAGAGCAAGGATAGCCTCAATCCAGCAACAATTTTAACTTTATATTAAGAATTCCCATGAAGGGCTTAAATTTACAGGGCAGAAGGGTTATAGGCATAACTTAAATCGAGCCGCCTTGAAGGTAAAATCTAATACCTATAATACCTGGAATTTAACCGATCCTGCGATTATTTTTATCCATTGTCGCTGGATTGAGGGCACGAAAAAATACTCTAAAGGTTGGAAAGGAGAGAACATGAAAAAGATTATTCCACTGACATCGTTAATAGTATTGCTGGTGACAAGCTTTCTCTATATCGGGTGTGAGAGACCAGAAAAGAAGGAAGCCATGCAAAAAAAAGAGGCACCGAAAATGTCCATGGAAGAGGTACATAAAGCCGAAAAAATGGCAGGCGAACTCTGGGATAAACTGCAAAACGAAAATTACCGTGAAAACTGGGAGATGTGGCCAGGCAAGGAGGCTTTTTATAAAGGAAAGGAACCACACGGGGTTTTGCTAACTACCTATGTAAATGATGCTGCCTATGAGGCAATTGAGAATAAAGAAGGGAAAATGCCTCCCGGGGCTATAATAATTAAAGAAAATTATATGCCTGATAAAACCCTTGGCGCTATAACTGTGATGCATAAAATAGAAGGGTTCAATCCTGATGCAAACGATTGGTTCTGGGTTAAATTTGGACCGGATGGCAAAGTCATGACAATGGAAATGGGTGGCATGGTCATGAAATTAGCGGGTAAAGTTCCTGGGTGTATTGACTGTCATGGTGTGCAGAGTAGCAATGACTACGTTTTTACGAATTCTTTAAAGTAATGTAGAGGTAAATTAGGAATTTTAAGAACAAACCATGTAGCGGCAAGGCGTGCCTTGCTGCTGCATGGCTACAGAAAAAAGTATCCGAAGTCCTAATTTATTAGGACGGTGGGAAATTTCATGGAATATAAATTTTTAGCAGATACCTATGAAACTGAACGAATAAAAACACTCAGCGTCTGGAGTACGTTCAAAGACAGGGATCTTTCAATACGTCCAAACCCAAAAGACAGGCGGGGAAGAAACGCCCATGAGCACATGGTGCATCAGTGTATGAGTGAAAATATTTGGTTTCGTAATATGCTAGGAATCGATGTCGGCGCACCACCCTTGCCCGAGAAGGAAACACGTTTGGAATTTATGAAACGTTACGCTGTGGATTCCGGAAAACGTCTTGCAGTCTTACGAGAAAAAGACAAAGCCTGGTGGGAAGAAGAAGTGCCATTCTTTGATGTAAAGCGTTCGCGCGCATGGATTATGACAAGAAGGATTACCCATACAGCCCATCACCGTGGACAACTGACGATAATGCTGCGCATGTTAGGAAGAGAAATTTACAGCACGTACGGCCCATCTGCAGATACGGGTGGACTAATGCAAAACGATGCTTTAACGATATACCCTTATTCTGATGTGGAGACCATCCTTAAATGGGAATCTGCCGGTGGAGACAAAGCACCGTTACCGGGTCCTGGTGATAAACCCTGCACAGAACGACCTGATCCAGGATAAAGCAGTTTAGATATAAACATCTATTACAATATATTTACAACAGGCCCCTAAGCTTTTCAGAAAATGGAAAAAGAATCCTTTTTGTAAGTGCTGATCATCAAATAAAACTTTAAAAGGAGGATAATAATGTCTGAAGATGTGGTTGTAATTACCGATGCTAATTTTGATGCAGAGGTATCGAAATCAAACATTCCTGTGTTCGTTGACTTTTGGGCAGCATGGTGCGGTCCTTGTAGACAACTAGCGCCTGTGATAGATGAATTGGCAAAGGAATATAAGGGAAAGATAAAATTTTGTAAACTTGACACAGAAGGAAATAATCAAACCCCTGCCAAGTTTGGCATCACAGCAATACCTACGATTATCTTATTTAAAAATGGGCAGGTCGTGAATAAAATGGCGGGAGTGAAATCGAAGAAGGATTTAAAGGCGGTACTCGATACTCAACTCACATTAAAAACATAAATTCATTGAGCATAAGGATAAAGAAGTATTTTCGCAATGTACTTTAGTCAAATTTAACAGGGAGTGCGCCATGAAAACAGGCTTTCTTAGGAGAGGATTACTTGCTGTTGCTTTCACAGTATTTTTATTTCCCCTCATCACCTCTGGAGAAACTTCTCCATTTACCTTAAATGTGACTTTACTAAAGGATCGCATCCCAGCAGGTGATCTTTTACCCGTAGCGGTCAACTTCACAATTGCCCAGAACCATCACATTTACCGGGATCAAGTCAAAATAGAAAGCGGAGATCCTGCCAAATTTACCATGGCTTCCACCGAACTTCCTCCTGGAAAAATTCGATATGATCAATTCCTTGAGAAAGAAGTAGAAGACTACGTAGGACCAGTACAGGTAAAGTTGTTTCTTCAAGTATCAAAGGACATACCAGCAGGTTCATATGATGTAAAGCTCAAGGTGCATTATCAAGGATGTTCAGATAAAATCTGCTTTGCCCCAAAGACAGAGGAATTCACATTACCTGTGCAGGTAGAGTTAACCAATATGGGTTTGGGCGTTTCAAAATCACAGGAAGAAGAAAAAATCCCAACAGTTTCAAAACCTGAAAAAAAATCTGAGGCCACCGGTATCCAAAAGACTATTGAAAGCCGTGGAATTTTTGTTTCCCTAATTATTATTTTTTTGGCAGGCGTTGG
>JAGWZR010000041.1 GCA_018968795.1 Planctomycetota bacterium
TTGGACAAGGAAAAAATCCCATTCAATAAAAATATTGATATGGGAATTATGCTCGAGGTTCCATCTTCCGTTATGATTGCAGACATGTTTGCAAGAGAATGTGATTTCTTTAGTATAGGCACCAACGACCTCATCCAGTATTCTCTGGCTGTTGATAGAAACAATGAACGCGTAGCCTATTTATATTGTCCCGTACATCCTGCTATTTTAAGATTTTTAAAAATTGCTATAAAGGCTGCAGAAGATAATAATATTCCCATTGGAATATGCGGTGAAATGGGAAGTGAGGTTGAGTATACCATACCGCTTATAGGACTAGGACTTACCGAGTTCAGCGTCGCACCGCCTATGATTATACCCGAAATAAAAAAAATTGTGCGGTCCATCACCTTTGAGAAAGCAAAAGAAATTGCAGAAACAGTTTACCACTTTGATGACCCCGGAAAAACAATTAACTACCTACAAAAAATCGCCAGTGAAATACTTCCAGAGGCATTTTGAGTGGGAAAATATACTTGACAGCTAAGAATTTCACGATTAGAATTCTTCATAAGTATTTAAATTTACTATATTTGAAGTCTTTTTAAAAGGATAGTTGACTATATTTTTAAAATTCGCATTCGGTTTAGCAAGTTAGGAGATATCCGCTTTATCTCTCATCACGATTTGATGAGGGTCTTTGAAAGAGCCGTTAGAAGGGCTTGTATTCCTATTGTGATGTCCAGAGGTTTTAACCCGCATCCAAAGTTGTCTATTCCCCTTGCACTAAGTGTTGGCATAGTTGGTAAAGACGAAATTTGGGAAATGGAATTGCTAAAGCCAATGCCTCTTGAGGTTTTGGTTAAGAGCCTATCTCAGCATCTGCCAAAAGAGATACATATTCTTTCAATGGAATCTGTACCACAGGGTACAAAAAGTCTGATTCGCGATATAACATATGAGATTGTTTTTAAAAATCCAAACCTTTTAAAAACGTTAAAGGTTAACGAGTTTCTCCAACAAGCATCCATTATTATAAATCGTTCTAAAAATGGATGCCAAAAACCTTTTAATATTAGACCATCTATTCAAGAAATAACGGTAGAAGCTAATAGTTTAATTTTGTCTATAAGAACGACATCAGAAGGCTTATCGAGACCCGAAGAGGTGCTCCGAGCCCTATGCGTAAACGAAAAAAAAGAGCTCTTTGAAATTACGAGAACGAAGATCAACCTATCTTCTCCCGCCTAACTGAGGGAAAAAACCATGGATAAGAGAATGCTTATTAATGCGGTTGAACCTGAAGAATGCCGAATTGCAATTTTAGAAGATAATGTTCTCGAGGAACTTTACATAGAAAGGAGTTCGCGGGAACAAATTGCTGGAAATATTTACAAGGGACGGGTTGTTAATATTGAACCGAGTATCGAGGCAGCATTTGTTGATATTGGGCTTAAGAAAAATGGATTTCTCCATGTGTCCGATGTCTTGATTCCCACAAAAAACGGTAGTATATCAGGCACTAATATTCTTCACCGAGAGTTTCCTAAAATACGAAACATTTTGCATCTAGGACAGGAAGTACTGGTTCAAGTTACTAAGGAGAGTATTGGTGCTAAGGGACCAAGCTTAACAACATACATCAGCTTGCCTGGGAGATATTTGGTTTTAATGCCAGACGTGCCCCGTCATGGAGTTTCTAAGAAAATTGCGAGTGAAGAAGAACGGCAGCGATTAAAGAAAATACTCGAAGGGTTGAATCCTCCGCAAAATATCGGTTTCATAATCAGAACAGCAGGTGCACAACAGACCAAAAAAGAAATCTATAAAGATTTCCATTATTTACTAAAACTGTGGAAAAACATTGAGAAACGGGCAAGAGACGTCAATGCACCTTCGGCTATTTATCAAGAGAGCGATCTGGTTATACGCGCTATCAGAGATATCTTTTCTGCTGACATACAAGAAATCATTGTAGATTCTGAGGCTGTTTATGAAAGGACACGAGATTTTCTTCGTGTGATTATGCCCAAGTACGAGAGACTTTTAACCTACTACAGGGAGAATAAACCATTATTTCACAAATATAATATCGAAAAGGAAATTGAAGAGATAAACTGTAAAAAAATCCCTTTGCCTCGGGGGGGATCAATTATAATTGAACAGACTGAAGCGCTTGTTGCAATTGATGTCAATAGTGGTAAATTTAAGGAGGAAAGCGACCCAGAAGAAACTGCTTTTAAGACCAATATCAAAGCAGCAAAAGAAATTACACGGCAGGTACGATTACGGGACTTGGGGGGCGTAATTGTAATTGACTTTATTGATATGAAGGAGGAATCGCATAATCGCACTATCGAAAAAGTTGTTGCGGATGCCTTGAAAAGAGATAAGGCGCGGACGAAGATGCTGAAAATGTCAAAATTTGGTACCATTGAACTTACGCGACAAAGGGTTCGCTCAAGCCTTCGAGATGTTCTTTTTGAGGAATGCAATTTTTGTAAAGGCACTGGATACACAAAGACTGTCGAAAGCCTTTGTTTAAATGCTATGAGAGACCTTAAGTTTGCTATCCATTTACCACAGATTACTAGAGTTGAACTCATCGCAAATCCAGAAGTTGCAAATTACTTGCAAAATCAGAAAAGAAAGCAAATGATTGAAATTGAAGAAACCTATAATAAAAAAATAAATATCAGTAGCACAATGAATCATGAATACGGTAGAATAGATATTCGTTATTTTAACCATAAGGATGAACCTATTACAGTATAATTTTTAGTTTCGGCTTTGTCATACTAACGTTTTATAAATGAGATTTAAAATCGACTTGTAAAAAACCATGAAGGGAGAAGTCAATAAAATGTATGCAATAATAAAAGACAGGGGTAAGCAATACAAGGTCAGGGCTGGCGAGCACCACCTCATTGATCTAAAAGCCAATGCACAAATCGGAGAGATTTTAGAATTTAACGAGGTATTAGTCTGCTCTAACGAAGAAGACAACGCTACCATTGGAACTACAACTAATAAGAATGCAAAGGTCATTGCAGAAGTTGAAGGTATAAAAAAAGGCGTGAAGTCCATGACCATAAAATTCCGCAGAAGAAAGGAATCAATGACGAGAAGAGGACATCGCGAAAAATATACCAAGATAAAAATCAAAGAAATTCTGTGTGGCTAGATTTCAGTATTTTATGTTTACATAGAGATATTCGCTTAACGTATTTTTTAAAGGGAGATTGGTCGTATGGCACATAAAAAAGGACAAGGTTCCTCCAAAAATGGAAGAGACAGTAATCCCCAAATGCGGGGGGTAAAAAGATTCGGGGGACAATTTGTGACTTCTGGCTCTATACTAGTTCGCCAGTGTGGAACAAAATTTAAACCTGGAATGAATGTCGGTCTTGGAAGGGATAATACACTCTTTTCTTTGATAGACGGTGTGGTGAAGTTTGAAACGAGACAACGTGTGAGTGTCTATACAACGTCTAATTAGCTTTTTATTATAGGGCGTATTGGCCTTAACAAAATGCACTCTTTGAACAATGAGAGCAGACTCAACGAGTTAAGTAAATTTTATTAGCATATTGTTTCTATAAAGGATGAGGTTATAAAGGGTGCCTATTGTGCACCCTTTGTTTTTTAAAAGCATGTTTGTTGATGAAGCTATTATATTTGTAAAAGGTGGTGACGGAGGAAACGGTTGTGTGAGTTTCCGAAGAGAAAAATATATCCCACATGGAGGACCAGATGGTGGAAATGGAGGGAAAGGGGGGGACGTTATATTTCGTGTTAGTGATAAAATAGACACGTTACTTGACCTTACTTCTCGAGTAAAATATATTGCAGAAAGCGGGGCTCATGGAAAAGGTTCTACTAAAAAAGGGAAAGATGGCAAAGACCTTATTACGGACTTACCGAGAGGCACTGTAGTTAAAGATAAAGAAAGTGGCCGTATCTTGAAAGATATGAGTACTGTCGGTGAAAGTGTTGTCATTGCACCTGGAGGAAGAGGGGGAAGGGGGAATAAGCATTTTGCGACTTCTACTAATCAGGTTCCACGCCGGGCGGAGAAAGGCAGGCTGGGGGAAGAACGCTGGCTGGCTCTTGAACTAAAGTTACTTGCGGACGTTGGTCTCATCGGAATGCCTAACGCTGGCAAATCTACATTGCTTTCCCGTATATCCGCAGCCAGACCTAAAATTGCTGATTATCCTTTCACCACACTACAACCCCAATTAGGAATTGTAGAAATAGAGAATTATCAAAGATTTGTCGTCGCCGATATCCCAGGTCTTATTGAGGGTGCGCATAGGGGGATAGGGCTTGGTGACGAATTCCTACGTCATATAGAAAGAACAAAATTATTGGTTCATCTTTTGGATGTCTCACCTCTTGCAAGAACGGATCCTTCAGATGCGTATCACATTGTTCGGAATGAATTAAAACAGTACAACTCTAAGCTTGCCGAGAAAGCGGAAATTGTTATTGCAAACAAAATGGATCTTCTAGATACAGAGGCTGGTATGAAATTTATTGAAACCCTGGAGGGAAAAATATCCAAACCTGTGTGCCCAGTTTCTATGGTGACGGGCAAAAATATAGGTAATCTTCTAAACATGGTTGCAAGTGCATTAAATAAGATACAGACTCAAATGAGCGAATATCAATGAGACTAGTGGTAATTGACATTGGAAATACCAATATTCACGTTGGGATATTCGAAGAAGAAGTCTTACATTCTACCTACTTAGTGAAAAATGAGGATCAGGCAGATTTTATAAAAATTCTGAATTCCGTTATCCCTTACAAAATAGAGGCTGTAATCCTCTCGTCTGTTAATCCGGCAATAGAAGTATTTGTTATTGAATGCATTCAAAAATATCTCTTTGTCAAACCACAACGTATTGGTAAAGAAATTCCAGTTCCTATCCCGCTTTTGACCGAATATCCTGAGAAGGTAGGTGTGGATAGATTAGTAAATGCAATAGCTGCATTTGAATTAACAAAAAATTGGACCATTGTTATTGATGCGGGTACCGCGATAACTATTGACGGAATAAATGCCAAAGGTGCTTTTTTGGGTGGAGTTATCGCGCCTGGAATAGGCCTGTCTTCAAAAGCATTACATCAGCATACAGCTCTTTTACCAGAAGTAACTGTCAACAAACCAGAAAGTATTTTGGGGAAAAACACAGAGGAAGCAATAAAATCCGGCATCTATTGGGGTACTATCGGTATGATAAACCAATATATAAGTATGCTTTGTGACGAACTAGAGTGTCAACCGACTATAATTGCAACGGGAGGAAATGCGAACATGCTGGCACAGGAAATCCCTCTCATTACTACCGTACTTCCCTATCTCACGTTGGAAGGAATCAAAATTACGTATAAAAAGAATCTTGCTTTGAATATGCCGCACTAGTAGTTTTTGATTTTTCTAATCAATTTTTTATATCGAATATCTTTCCTTAGATAAGTCAGATCTTTATCCATTTCTAGGTGGTAAACATCCTTATAGCCCAATGCGATTGCTTTTTCTAAGGCATCAAAGGCAGCATCAATTTTCTTGAGTAGTGTATAACTACATGCCAGATTATAGTGAACCATTGGGTCTTTTGGCCTAAGGAGGCTTAGTTTCTGATCTACCATAAGACCTTTTTCGTACATGCCATTTGCTGTATACACATTGCCCAAATACATAAGGCAATCGACGTAATTTGGATTTTTCTCAATAATATTTTCGAAAAACCAAATGGTAAATTCCGCGCCTTCTTTTTTAAATTCGGGGGAATTAATAATAAATTCATAATTTGGCAAAGTGATTGAGTTGAGAAATCTATTTTCTGATTCCATTTTTATTTAAATGAAATGCTTGCTTAGGTTAATAAAAAACAAATTTGAGGATTTATTTTAAAGAAAATCTTCTATTTTGATTATAAGTGATTATAATTGTAAACTAAATATATTTATAAAACATGTAATTGTCAAGTATACAGGATATAGAATTTTATTTCGAAGTAATGGGAGAGGTAAATGACTATCGATAAAGAGCTAATAAAAACTAAAATCCATAGCAAAGAAGATATTACCCTGAAAACTATTGCTGATATTGTCGCATACAAAATTTACGAAAGCCCGGAAAATATGGGGCCCGAGTCTAATTTTCTTGCGGCTGCCGAGGCTGTATCCCAGTATATATCTGAGAATTTTATCGATATAGATTCATTCAAAAAACAATTATCAGAACGAGAGGGAATGAAATCAATCAATCAATTTGCTGACATGGTGTATGATTACTATCAGGATAAGCAGCTATTGAGTTTTGAAATCGTTAAGGACATGATTGCAAAAGTAAGAGATGTTAACTTAAAAATGATCACCGATATTGTAGCTTATAGAATTTACCAAAGTCCCGATGATAAAGGTACCGAGTTAAACTTTATATCTGCTGAAACATTTGTTTCTCAATATGTATCCGAAAATTTTAAAAATCTACGTGAATTGAGGCAATGCCTTTCAGACCTTGGAAAAGGATCTTATGCATTAGAGACATTTGCTGATTTAGTGTATAAATATTATTGCCAAAGGAAAAGCTAGTATGGCTATACAAAACTATCCTTGCATACGCACGAGACTTCCCGGTCCCAATGCAATTCAATACCTCGAAAAGGAAAAAAAATTTATTTCCCCTTCTTCAACAAAAAGCTATCCACTTGTGATAAAAAGCGCAAAAGGCATGGTGGTCACAGATGTTGACGATAATACCTTTCTTGACTTCACATCTGGTGTTGCCGTTTGCAATACAGGACACAACCACGACCAGATTGTTGCATCGATTTCCAGTCAGGCAAACACCCTTATTCACATGTCTGGGGCAGATTTTTATAACCCTTTACAAATCCAATTGGCTGAAAAACTGTCTGCGATTTGCCCGGGATCTGGCGTAAAAAGGACATTCTTTGGTAACTCAGGCGCGGAGGCTGTAGAGACTGCGTTTAAACTTGCTCGCTACCACACGAAACGGAGTATTGTTATCGCCTTTTACAATGCCTTTCATGGCAGAACCATGGGTGCGCTTTCACTTACAGCAAGCAAATTGAATCAGCGCAAACATTTTCTCCCTCTTATTCCAGAAGTTATTCATATTCCGTACGCATATTGTTATCGCTGTCATTACGGTCTTACGCCTGACAAATGCAATATGGCATGTGTCACGTGGATACGGAAAGAGTTATTTAAAACAAAAGTCCCTCCAGAAGATGTGGCAGCGATCTTTGTCGAAGTTATTCAGGGAGAGGGTGGATACGTTGTGCCTCCTAAAGAGTTTCATAAAGCGCTGTACCAGTTGACGCGCGATTATAACATCCTCTATGTTGCCGATGAGGTACAATCAGGTATGGGACGAACGGGCAGGATGTTTGCCTCTGAGCATTTTGATATAGTCCCTGATATCATTACAATTGCCAAGGGCATTGCGTCGGGACTTCCCTTATCTGCCACGGTTGCATCAGAGGAAGTAATGGATTGGGTGCCTGGCAGTCATGCAAGTACCTTTGGGGGTAATCCTGTTAGTTGCCAAGTTGCACTCGCAACCATAAAGCTTCTTGAAGATGGACTCATAGACAATGCAGCAAAACAAGGCGCTTATATTATGAATGAATTAAAGCGATTAGAACGCACGTATCCCATCATTGGAGATGTCAGAGGTCTGGGATTGATGCTTGCTGCCGAAATTGTAAAAGACAAAGAGACAAAAGAATATGCGCCAGAAGTGCGAGATAGTATCATCCAGAGGGCGTTTTCAAAAGGGCTTTTACTGTTAAGTTGCGGCCGCAGCGCCATTCGCTTCTGCCCGCCCTTGATTCTTTCGAAAAATGATGCAGATATTGCCTTGTCAATATTTGAAGAGTGTTTGAAAGAAACCGTGTGAAATAAAGTGTAGTTTTTTATCTGTTTTCATAGATAATTTTATGTCGAAAGAAAAAATCCTTGTCGTAGATGATGAGCAAGACCTTGTAAAATTAATCCGACACCACCTTGAAAAAGACGGCTATAAGGTAATATCCGCCTTTAATGGTGAAGATGCGCTATTTCTGGCCAGAAAAGAAAGGCCAGCCCTTATCATTTTAGATCTCATGTTGCCAGGGATTGATGGACTGGAGGTATGTAAGAAATTAAAAGCAGATCAGGAACTGACTAACATTGCCATTATAATGTTAACGGCAAAAGGCGAGGAATCAGATATAACGGTGGGTTTGAAACTTGGTGCTGATGACTATGTGACGAAACCCTTTAGTCCAAAAGAACTTTTAGCACGCATACAGGCGGTTCTCAGACGAACAAAAATTACTTCTTCAACAAAAGATTATATTGAAATAGATGACCTTATCATCAATATGCACAAACACGAGGTTACCATAAAGAATGAAATTATTCCCTTGACCCTCACAGAATTCAAGATTCTTCACCAACTTGCCAGCAAACCCGGGCGAGTGTTTACAAGAGATCAGTTGCTTGACGCAATTTCCGGGTCTGAAACATTTGTCGTTGATCGGACGATAGACGTGCATATTGCTTCTCTGAGAAAAAAACTAAGCGCATTTGCAAACCGTATAATTACGATACGTGGGATTGGTTATAAATTTAGGGAGTAGTGGGGTGGTTAAAAATAAGTTATTCTGGAAGATTTTTGCGAGCTATGCTGCCCTTTTATGCCTCTGTCTAACTATGGTGGGATATTTTATGAGTAAAGTCGTAAAGGGGTACTACCTGAACATAATAACTAAGAATCTGGAATCAGACGTTAAGACAATTATTTTATATTTACTCCTCACATTCGTGATAGCATTGGCTGTTGGTTTTATTCTTATTAGAATAAATACATCTTCCCTCTTAAAGATTACGCAAATAGCACAAAACTTTGCGCGAGGCAACTTCGCACGAAAGGCAGATATCGCTTCATCAGGCGAGATGGGAGACTTAGCAAATGCAATTAATACTATGGGTGTTGAGCTTCAATCTAGGACGCAAACTATCCTGGATGACAAAAACAAACTCGATGCCATCATGGCCAACATGAACGATGCGGTTATATCAACAGATTTACAGGAAAGAATTATTCTTATTAACAATGCGGCAAAAACCATGTTTGGCATACCAAAGGCTGTTTTGAATAAAGACTATTTATGGGAAAAGATTAGAAATGAGAAGCTATGCAATTTGGTCAGAGAAATAATCAAAACCCAAGCGACCATGACATCCGAAATAGAGATTCCTTCACCCGAAAAGAAATTATTGCAAACACACCTTTCCCCCATCCAGATTGATAAAGACACACACGGAATTCTCCTGGTTTTTCATGATATCACAGAATTGCGGAAGCTGGAAAATACACGCAGGGAATTTGTCGCCAACGTATCACACGAATTGAGAACCCCGCTTGCTTCTATTAAGGGATACGTAGAAACACTACTCGAAAATAACTCAACGGAGCATGAACATCAAGAATTTCTAAATATTATCATGAAACACACGCATAGACTTGATAATTTAATTAAAGATATTTTAGAATTATCAAGATTAGACTCCCACGATTTAAAGATAGAGCTTCGTAATTTGGACATATATCCTTGCGTAGAAAATATTTTTTCTAATTATAAAGGACATTGCACGGAGAAGAATCAAAATTTTGAGCTAAATATATCCCAGCGTGTTCCTATGATGGAAACGAACGAATATCTTTTACGTCAATTGTTGACCAACCTAATCGATAATGCGATAAAATATACGCCTGAAGGAGGTCGGATAGGCTTGAAGATCGAACCCGTTGATGAATCCATTCAGTTTGAAATATCAGACACAGGTATAGGTATCCCGCAAGAACATATTCCGCGTATTTTTGAAAGATTCTATCGTGTTGATCAAGCTCGCTCTCGAGAAATGGGCGGAACTGGACTGGGGCTTTCCATCGTCAAACATATTGTTAATCTCCACCACGGAACAATTAGAGTTGAAAGTACTGTAGGTGTTGGGAGTAATTTTATTATTAAAATACCTCAACAACAGCCAAAATATATAACATAACTAAATTTATGCATTGGTTGAATAAACCACAAACAAATCTGAGAAAGTTATGTTACGAAAAGCCGTTGGATTTCCCATTCGTACCACGTATCAATTTTACATGTATGTCATTTTGCTTTAGTCAAATGTTTTCTTACTGTTGCTATTTTTAAAGTGAGTTAATCTTGTTTGTAATAAAGAAGTAATTAGCGCACAAATTATTGTATCTATGTGTAATTTTTCGCATTTTTAATCTTAATATTATGGAACTTGTAATCGACGGTATCGAAAATCTGATTTATATATACGAAGAGGTATTTTGGCTTAAAGAATGCCTTACAGCGTTACAATCCCTGGTTGTTTTTCTCTTAGTCTGGTGGATTGTAAGGTTCGATTATGGGCTGGCATTCCTTTTATATCTGTCTACTTTTATCGGCGTTGCTTGTATTTTTTTTGGTGATATTGGATATTGGAGCGACAACGATGTGCTAAAGCTTATTGCTCCCACTTCTCTATTTCTTTTGCTATATAATAAAAATCAAAACAAGGATGCGTTGTTGCTTATAATTTTAATTCCTTACTTCGTTACGTCATATGAATTTTACAGGAGTTTCTCCACTGTAATAGAATCTCTAGCATCACATGCATTAATTATTTTTAGCATCATTGTTGCCAAACGAAATATGTATATTTCGTTGTTTATCAGTGTCGTGATTGGTATACTCATTAATCTCATAGGCAATAATTACCCTCCCGGCACCAACGATGTTTTAATAAATCCAGCGTTAATTACCCTGATTGTAAAAGGGCTGGAGTTTTATACAAAGAATAACAAATATGCAGATTTTCTAAAGTCTTTTTGGATAACGCTTTCGTGTTTTGCATTTTTTGGTAGTTGGATTTTCCACTATATAAAACCGATATGTCCACTTTATTCTCATCACTAGAAATAAAATATCCATTTCCAACGTGAGCGCAGGAATTCTGAAGCTGGAAGAGTCGAGGATAAAGGTTATACGGCATGTTGCTGAAAAAATTTAATCGTTTCTTCTGCTACGAGGCCTTTTTGATTATCAAGGGTTAACATATGGTAGGAATCTCGGATAAAAATCTTCCGAACATGAGAGGAACCGATATGCTTCTCCACATAATCGGCATTTTTTATACTTGCTAAATCATCTTCCAAGGCGTGAAGAATGAGTGTTGGCACTTTTATTTTAGGAATAATTTTTTTTGTTAACCTGATAAGCTTGAACAATTCATGCATGCTTTGAGCTGGGAATTTGGAATAAGCAATGGAATTTTCCTTTAAGCTAATC
>JAGWZR010000347.1 GCA_018968795.1 Planctomycetota bacterium
GGGGCAAGACCTGCCTTTGTGCCGTATCCGATCAAGATAAAGAGAAAGGCCAGTTTTATAAGATGCGGCTCAAACCTATCTGCTACGGTAAGCAGATCTGTCCAATTCAGCGCATACCCAATTTCACCAATAACACCTTTTGACGAATGGTAGGTCAGTATGACGCCGAACAATGCCAATGTGATTCCCACCGTACAAATGATGATATACTTCCATGCCGCCTCTTGATGTTGTTTTTTATTGTAAAAACCGACCAGAAACGTAGTAGATAGTGTAGTAGCTTCAATTGCCACCCACATGATTCCCAGGTTATTTGTTACGCACACCAATAACATGGTAAAGACAAACATATGAAAGAGGAAGTAGTACCACCGCAACTTCCTTTCAGTAACCACGCCTTCGTGAAGTTCTGCTGCCATATATCCTGCTGAATACAATGAAGACGCAAAACCAATAATGGTAACAATCTGGGTAGTAAGGATACTCAGGGCATCCATATAAAAGAAATCATTCAGTCCTAAGAGGGAGTGTTGGACGTGAATATTGTAGTTAAGGAATATATTGTATAGTAAAGCGAGAAAACTACCGGCAATACTTATATATTTTGATACGCTATGTTTCCCTATGAGAACACACGCAATAGCAGTTATTAACGGTATAATCAATAATATTAATATAATCATTTTATTCTCTGAGTTCCCTTAGGAAGTCTGTATCAGTGGTATCAAAGGATTCCTTGATTCTATACACGTAAATCCCCATAATGATAACACTCACGAGAATATCGAAAAACACACCTAACTCCACTATAAGGGGCATACCATAAGACGTGGATAAGGCGGCAAAGAAAAGCCCGTCTTCCATGGTAACAAGCCCAAGTATTTGTGTAAGGGCCTTCTTCCTCGTGATCATTGCAAAGAATCCCACAAGAGTAATGGCAAGTGAAACAGGGAGGCAATGCCGCATAAAGGTATTTTCAAATTGGATGATAGACAGAGTTGCATAATATGCAATAAGGATAATACCACAAGAGATCAGCAGTGATAACGTATAATTAATGTAAGACTCCACCTCTTTTTTAATATTGACTTTATCGACTATGTAAAAGAGAAATCCTGGAACAAGAACAACCTTCAGCACCAGCGAGACGCCTGTTGTAATATAAATGTGATGGATACCAGAAAAATAGGCTATAAGACCACTGGTTAATGTCAGTAAAAAGGATCGAAAGGCGCATGCCCATACACAGGTCTTTACTCGGCTTGTGCCGATGAGCATAATTGTTGACATGAGCATTAAAACTGCTAATACATCAATAACTTGGGAATTTACTATGATGTGCTGTTTCATGATAATTAACTCACCACATAAAATGAAATAATTGCCAGAACAGATAGAATAAATGATGTGCCTAACAGGTTTGGTATACGAAATAATCGGACCTTTGCAAACGAAGATTCTAATATAACGATCGCGAAGGCAAAAAATCCGATCTTAACAAGATATAATGCAAAAGAAATGATCAGTCCTGGGAAAGTAAGGTCAGTGGCAATCCCCCATGGTAAAAAGGTATTCACCATGATAGTCAATAACAGCAGCAGCTTCATTGAAGATGCCCACTCTATCAGGGCTAAATAACGCCCTGAAAATTCAAGGATCATCCCTTCGTGAATCATCGTCAATTCCAGATGGGTAAACGGATTATCAACAGGAATCCTTCCTGTCTCTGCAATAATAACGATGAGAAGGGCTGCAAAGGCCAACAAGAGTGATGGATTCAATGATTTGTAATCAAGCAATGTACCGGTGATATTGCTGAGATTGGTAGAGCCAACGGTTAAGGAAACAGTAAATATAGAAAGCATTATGGCTGGTTCTGCCATGGAAGATATTGCCATCTCCCTACTCCCCCCCATGCCCCCGAAGGCGCTCCCTGTATCAAGGGAAGATAATGCCAGGAAAAATCTTCCCAAGGCAAACAGGTATATGATTAGGATAATGTCGCCTATGAAATTGAGTGGTACCTGTGATGATAGAACTGGTACTAGCAACGCTATGAGTAAGATTGAAACAAACGTAACATAAGGGGTTGCCCTGAAAATCCACGAGGCTGTCTCTGAGACTACAGCATCTTTTTGGAGCAGCTTGAAAAGATTATAGTA
>JAGWZR010000348.1 GCA_018968795.1 Planctomycetota bacterium
ATTGATCATCTCATTCAAGTATTAAGACCAGATGGTAGCATCTGCTGGCAAGTGGGTAATTTTGTTGAAAATTCCGAGGTTTTTCCGTTGGACATCTTCTACTACAACCTTTTCAAGAAGCATGGCTTGAAACTTCGCAATCGCATTATCTGGCATTTCAATCACGGCCTACACGCTAGTAAGCGTTTCTCTGGAAGATATGAAACTATTCTATGGTTTACCAAATCCGATACCTACACTTTTAATCTTGACTCTGTTCGTGTTCCTGCAAAGTACCCAGGGAAGCGCCACTTTAAGGGACCAAAGCGTGGTTTGCCTTCTGGTAACCCAATTGGCAAGAATCCATCAGACATTTGGGAATTTGTCGCCAAGGAATGGGATAAAATACTTTGGGATATTCCGAATGTTAAAGCCAACCATCCCGAGAAGACAATCCATCCATGCCAATATCCAATTGAACTTGTCGAACGTTGTGTCCTTGCTCTAACAAACGAGGGCGACTGGGTTCTTGATCCATACTGTGGAGTCGGTTCCGCTTTGATTGCTGCGCTAATACACAATCGCAAGGCGATTGGTGTTGACAAAGAAGCACAATACATTTCTATCGCTAAGCAACGAATCAAAGATTTCTCCATGGGTAAACTCAAAATCAGACCACTTGGAACACCCGTGTATCAACCAACCGGACGCGAAAAAATATCGCAGATTCCATTAGAGTGGAAACAGAATATAAATGGAGGGACAGAATGAAAATTGTCGGAGTCTATTCATTCAACGGTGGCAAAGAGTTTATTGAACAAAAATATTCAAATCTACTTGAAGAAGTTAAAAAGATAATCGACCAAGTCGATGCCCAAAAACACAAAACTAAAAAGAGCCGTGAAAAAACAATGCGGGGCAAAATATTGTATAGTCCACGGCGATTAAATTCTGCATTCAAAAAGTATTTTACCAAACTCGCTTGGCAGGATCAGCGTGTCCCTTGTGATTATCCTACCCAATATTATCTTCCTACTTACAAACCGTCAAAACCTAACAAAGGCGCATTCCGTGAAATGGATTTTATTAAAGAGAAACTCGGCATCGAGGTTCAATTCGGCAAATACGCTTTTATGGTCTACAACGTTTGTGCAAAGATGACGATTTTCCATAAGCTAGGATATATCGACGCTGGTATTGAAATTGTTCCTATAAAGACCTTCGCTGATCAAATGTCTACAGGAGTCTCTTACTTCGAGCAGTTCGTTTGGGATCTGGAGCAACGTGGAGTTGCTGATATAGATATTCCTGTGCTAATTCTCGGAATCGAGAAATAAAATCTACAACATTAAAAGTTCAGGCAACGATATACAACCCTGAAATAAGCAGTTTCTGCCTACCCTTATAAGTAAGTATTTTAAGAATCTCTTCATGGAAACTCCAGATTTGAATATTGTGACAGGGGCGTTGAGTTACACGGGTAAATACATAACTCAGAAACTTCTTTCGATGGGAAAGAGGGCCAGGACGCTAACCGGACATCCCAACCGACAGAACCCGTTTGGTAACCAGGTAAGTGTTGCTCCATTCAACTTTGATAATCCAGCAGAGTTGGTGAAAAGCTTGCAAGGTGCCTCGACTCTTTATAACACTTACTGGGTTCGCTTCTCGTATGGACAGGTTACCTACGACAAAGCTGTTTCGCACACGAAAACACTCATCAATGCAGCAAAAGAGGCAGGTATCCGCAGGATTGTGCACATCAGCATCACAAACGCCACCGAAGAATCACCCTTTCCTTATTTCAAAGGGAAAGGCATCCTTGAAAAATTCATCATCCATTCCAATCTGTCTTATGCCATCATTCGGCCAACCGTCATCTTTGGACATGAGGACATCCTTATCAACAATATTGCATGGTTCTTAAGGCACTTTCCGGTGTTTGCCGTTATGGGAAAGGGTGATTACCAACTGCAGCCCGTCTTTGTAGAGGACGTTGCCGAGGTTGCCGTAAATGCTGCGCAACACAATGAAAATATAATAATAGATGCCGTGGGCCCTGAAATTTACACGTATAATGAACTGATTCGTCTCATTGCTGACAAGATACATAGCCGAGCAAAGATTATCCATCTGCAACCAAAACTAGCACTCTTTCTTTCAAAATTGATAGGTTGTATG
>JAGWZR010000349.1 GCA_018968795.1 Planctomycetota bacterium
TTCGTCGATCCTGGCAGAATCATCGATGCCTTTTGTGTAGGTAGGTTTTTTGTACATCAGGAGTTCTACAATTTTTGCAAATGCTAAGTAGGGGTTGGTGCATACCAAAAGATTTCGTTTTGTATCTTTCAGTTTGGGAGAAACGATAACAGCAGATGCCTTCGTATGATGGATTTTTTTGGTATATTTGTCGTTGGAGATGAAAGTAATATGACCTTCCTGCGCCTCATCAATACCCATGACGCCGTGGATCTTTACCGAAGGGTCTCCAACAACCGCACCGCCAACGTATTCAGCCAGTTCTTGCAGTGTTTTTTCCATCGATTGACACTTTCGTCATAAAGCGTATAAGGATTAACGTAACGATTAAAAGTATCCAGCCGAGCACACCTGTAACTGCATTGGCGTCGCCAAATAGCCATTTTGTGCTTGATTCTACGTGGTCAAAGAATATGTTATTTGTCTTCATGAGGAATACCCAGCCTGCATGAAGCCCAATTGCAAGGTATAGAGATTTTGTTCGCAGGCACGCATAGGATAACACCACACCAACGAGAAAAAGACCAATCACAGAAGGCAAAATGTCATTGAGGTTTGATACGATGCCTTTAAAAGATTGATAAATTACAAAAAAACCGATGAATGGTTGAAAGCCTGATGATACTAATAATTTTACCTTGAAGAAATGTAATAAGGAATAAAAAATACTGCTGAAACCGACGGCAGATATAGTACTCATATCTTTTAGTACGCTTTGGAATATAAATCCTCTAAAAAATATCTCTTCGATACATCCTACAAGGCCTGCGGCTAGTAATATTTTTATTAACCGAAAGACTAGATTGCTAAAGGATTTTGTCTCTATGTGCAAAGTCTTGTTGCCATTGGCAAACAGGAAGAAGGTGTATAGGATAAATATGCCTGTGCTTAGAAGAAAGCCCATTTGCAACTGATTCCGCCATCCTTGTGTGTTTTTCAAACCAATCGTGGCAAATGAGCCAATCATCAAGGGTTTTCTGAATAAGAAAATAACGAGGACGGCGGTAGCCATCATAATGCGCCGCATGACCCTTCCAAAATCGTAACTTCCCTCCTTAAATTTTAATAAGTGTTCCATGAAGGGACTTGATGTTAGTGATGCATCGAGAATGGCCTTTATCATGGGTGCGATTAAGCTACTCAAGCATAATATCAATAAGAACAGGAACAATATTTTTTTGTGTTGTTTTAAATCGGTGAAGAAATGCATGGTGAAATGATAGTGTCGTGCCATGAAGTTGTCAACTGAAAATGCTTCTGGTTTCTTTCAGGAACATACATGACAATAGGGTAACGAGGAAACAGAAGCTTATTTTTTACCATTAAGCAAAATCAAACAAACAGATTAGAATGTACATTTGCTTTCAAAAATGGTAAAAAATCTTATAATGCAGCCCCCAATAAGGTCTCATTTTTGTAAAATACAAATATATGAGTGAAGAAATCCTTGAAAAATACTGTCAATTCATTCTGAACAAGTATGAGCATATTCGCTCCCTTGATGAACACGTTACTTTAACTATGAAAGACTACATGCCGCTTCAGTTGGGGGAAGAGAGGGAAAGACTGGATGACAAAAGACGAGATGAACGAGGAGATAGAAAGGAGTACCATGAAGATTTCAGGGTATGGCGGGAGGAACATACCGCATATAAGGAATATTCAATTACACCGGTAGAAGTCTGGAAGGCTGTTAAAAATAAAAAGATTGTTGTCAAGGGAGACCCGGGAAGCGGCAAAACTACCCTGACTCAGAATATTGCTTACACACTCTGTACACGAAAACTCAAAGACAAAACAGGTTTGTCTCAAAATTCAACATCAAGAACAATTCCCACAGATTTACTGCCCCTTGTTATTGACCTGAAGGACTGGGCGGGCAAATCACTTTCTTTGTCTGAATATTATATAAGGCATGTCTTAAAAGGTAGTGGATTAGAAAAAGAGATTAAACCGCTGATTGATAAATGGCTCACATCGGGAAGATGCATCATCCTCTTTGATGGATTAGATGAGGTAACACAGGAAAGGAAATCTCTCATTCACTCATTGCAGAATCTTACAAGTGGAACACATAGAAATTGTCATCTTGTAATAACAACACGCATTGTCGGTTATG
>JAGWZR010000350.1 GCA_018968795.1 Planctomycetota bacterium
GAAGATAGAGAATTATCTCATGAAGCCCCAGACGCGGTTAGAAGAATATTTTTTTGGTTTTTTTCGCTAAACCAAAATGAACTCATTATTGCAGCGGCATCAATATACGTAGTTTTGATGATGTTGCTTCTCTCTTTCATTATCCTCAAATATTCATGGCTTAAAAGAATAATCATAGGGTTTTCTGTTGGTTTGTTTATCGCGGTGGTATCTCTGGGTATAAAGATCTCTGTAGAAGAAGGGGTGAATCGAGGAGTGATCGTTACCTCGAAATGTCAAGTACGATACGGACCTGGCGAAGAATATGAACCTAAGTTTGAAATACATAACGGCGCAGAATGTGTGATTGAAGATGAAAAAGACGATTGGTATAGAGTATATGTGCATATAGGCGTCAAACAAGATACTGGATCGAAAACAAGCACTGAAGAAAAGCTTGGCAAGGAAGTTAGAAGGGGATGGTTACAAAAAAAGAATGTAGATGTAATTTAGAAAAAATAATGCCAACAATTTCCCTCAAAAGGGGGAAGTATGAAACCACTCTATTATTTATCCATGTTATTATTTGTTCTAAATACAATTACTTGTTTCTATAATCTTATCTGGAGAGTTACACAATTTTTCCACTGCGCACGTATCACAAAGCGGCTTTCGCGCAACACAGGTGCGCCTGCCATGCGTTCCGAGGACAAGGCATGACCTTGTCCATTTTTCTTGAGGTATAATTTTACATAGTTCCTGTTCGACATTATCAGGATCATTAGCCTCAGCCAATTCTAAGCGATGAGCAACACGAAAGACATGGGTGTCCACGGCAACTGCTTGTTTTCCAAATACATTACCTAACAGCACGTTAGCCGTTTTTCTGCCCACCCCCGGCAAAGCAACGAGTTCTTCAATGGTATCAGGCACATTTCCATGAAATCCTTCAACAAGTTTCTTATTGCAGGCAATAATATTTTTTGCCTTATTTTTATAAAAGCCTGTTGAACGGATTTCTTCCTCAAAGACTTCTTGTTTCGTATTGGCGTAATCCTTCGCCGTTTTGTATTTTTTAAATAGTGTTTCCGTTACCTTATTGACCCGTTCATCTGTACACTGTGCAGCCAGGATAGTAGCAACGAGCAATTCAAGCGGATTCTTGTAATGCAAGACAAGCTTTGCATCGGGGTATGCCTTTTCAAGGAGTGACAATATCTTTTTTACACGTTCTTCTGACATAAATAACTCAAGATTGATACTTTTAGGAAATCATTCAGATTCAGGAATATAATCTGCACCCTTAATTTTCAGTATTAGTTTAGTTTTTTGAAAATGTTATATTGTACCCTATTGTGTCAGGTAAAACGTTTATCCATGTAAAACACCCCCCCAGCCCCTCTTGTTAGAGGGGAGCTTATAGTATTTCCCCTCTAGAAAGAGGGGATTAAGGGGTGTGTACTTTGCCATTTCAAAACAAATACTTTTCAAAAAGCTAAATTGTTACAATTTTCATTACGAATAAAATCGAGTGTTACGCTCATTCTTATCAATTATTGTGTTGTCTAACGTCCGCGATGAGCGGCGCGCGCCAGCGGCCACGCTGGCATAGCGTCCGGCTCGATCGCGTTGTTAGTAACCTGATAGCCTGCGGTAAATTGCGGGGATGGTCTGAAGCCCGAGACCCACGGTCGCGCCGGAGGGTACAACGAGATTCGGGTTCGACGCTTGCGAGGCCGACGTGGTTGCGCGCTCAACAATAACCCCCACGGCCAAACCGTTCCGATTCACGATGGGGCCGCCGCTGGCTCCAGAGTGTACAGAGTTGTCAACATAGAAGACCTCACATTCGATCTCAGTATTCGTCGCGGCTTCCGACGTGCTTATACGACGAACATTACCAACAACACCCCGCTTAACCAGGGGACCCGTCATATCAGCGAGGTAGCCGCGCTGCATCGCCTGAAAGAATTCGGCGGCCCCTGCAACCTCTGGTTTGAGAAGTCGCTCTAGTCGAAACGGGAGTTCAAGTTCATCCGAGTAGCCAGCGAGGAAAACTTCTTCACCTAATTGCGGCGGAGCGCCGATTGAGAATGGCGGAAAGGGGAATTGAACCGGATTGGCCGGTAGAAGTAGCGCTTGATCTATTTGGACGAGTTCTTTGAATGCATCGA
>JAGWZR010000351.1 GCA_018968795.1 Planctomycetota bacterium
TGATTATGGGAGAGAGGAGAATCTGCATTATGGTTGAGTATTTTTACTTTTCTTCCTGCAATTCTTAATCTGCCGGCCGCAAAAAGTCGTATCGCCTCTGGATATGCCTCGCATTCTTCCTTGAACACCCGCGCAGCAAGGGCGTCAGGGGTATCGTCATTGAGGACGGGGACAGTCCTTTGTATGATAATGGGCCCATTATCATAGTTGTTATCGGCAAAATGTACTGTGCATCCAGAAACCTTTACGCCATAGTTGATAGCGGCATCATGAACTTTCTTGCCATAGTATTTGTGGCCACAAAAAGCAGGAATGAGTCCTGGATGAATATTCATGACCATGCCGCTATACTTTTCAGGAATTTTGTATAAGTGTATGAAACCCGCAAGGGTAATTAAGTCAATGGGGTGCTTGTCCAACTCATTCGTAATTGCACAGCTAAAACTATCAATGTCTTTGTAATTTGAATAGGGAACTATTGCTGTGGGAATATGGTATTTTCTTGCCCGGTCAAGTCCAACAACGTTGGGTTTACTGCTTATTACGACCTGAATAGCGGCATTTAAATTCCCTATTTCTATTTGATCTATAAAATTTTGGAGGGTGTTGCCACTGCCAGAAATCAATACCCCTAAGTTAATCTTTTTTATCATAAACAATCAAAATTATTGACAATGAATATATGATTTGATATTATTTCCCCTTTTATAGTCTCGAATAAAATTTTTACAGTATTTATATAAAATATAAAAATAGGCGTTGCGTGTCAAAGATAATTACTGAGAAATCTAAAAAAGCGTTTGCTGAGGCGCAGAATTTTATACCGGGAGGCGTTAATAGCCCTGTCAGGGCCTTTGGTGCGGTAGGCGGTACCCCAATCTTTATAAAGTCTGGCGCGGGTTGCTACCTTACGGATATCGATGATAACAAATATGTGGATTATGTAGGTTCGTGGGGTCCGCTTATATTGGGGCACGCTGATCCAAGGGTTGTGAAAAGGATTAATGATGCGGTTGCCAAAGGGACGAGTTACGGTGCGCCAACGGAATTAGAGGTAAAACTGGCGCAACTTATCAAAGAGGCCATGCCTTCTATAGAGAAAGTAAGAATGGTCAATTCGGGCACAGAAGCTACGATGAGCGCCATTCGTGTGGCTAGAGGATTTACAAAGCGGGATGCAGTAATTAAGTTTGAGGGATGTTATCATGGGCATGTGGATAGCTTGCTCATCCATGCAGGTTCGGGTGCTACAACTTTAGGGACGCCCACCAGTCCGGGTATTCCTCAAGATTTTGTTAAGCATACCATATCCCTCCCGTACAATGACATTGATGCTGTCAAGGAAGTTTGTTCAAAACGGGGGGAAGACATTGCTTGTATTATCGTTGAAGCAGTTGCTGGGAATATGGGCGTTGTTCCTCCTAAAAAGAATTATTTGGAGGGACTGAGAGAGATAACCCAAAAGCATGGCATTGTGCTGATATTTGACGAGGTAATGACAGGTTTCAGGGTTGCGCAGGGCGGTGTGCAGTCGCTTTACAAGATTAAACCTGACCTGACCACGTTAGGAAAGATTATTGGAGGAGGCCTTCCTGTTGGAGCGTACGGCGGTAAGAAAGAGATTATGGATAGTATATCTCCAGTCGGTCCTGTTTATCAGGCAGGCACGCTTTCTGGCAATCCTGTTGCTATGACCGCTGGTATTGCTACCTTAGAAATACTGAAAGATAATAAAGTTTATAAAGATTTGGAAGAAAAATCGCAACGATTGGCGGCGGGCGTTGAAAAGGCGTGCAAGGATGCCAGGATACCTGCCTATCATACGCGTGTGGGTTCAATGTTGTGTACTTTTTTCACAGATCAACCCGTTACGGACTATGCCACCGCCAAGAAGTGCGATACGAAGCGATATGCAAAGTTCTTTCATGGGATGCTGGAAAAGGGGTTCTATTTTGCTCCGTCTCAGTTTGAGGCAGTTTTTGTGTCAACGGCTCATGGTGAAAAAGAGATTGACTCGACCATTGATGCCTTCAAGGAGGTAATAAAAGGTTTTTGAAAGATAACTATGGCATTTACAAATATCAGTGATGACTTAAAGGATGTGTTGGACCGTATTGGCGGTCTGTGCTTCAAAGCAGAGAC
>JAGWZR010000042.1 GCA_018968795.1 Planctomycetota bacterium
TCAAAGCTAAAAATTTCCTGTCTTTTGGCAAGGATGGAATAGAGATAAATCAATTTAATGACTTCAATACAATAGTAGGACCTAATAACTCTGGAAAAACAAACCTCTTGAGAGCTTTTCAATTTGTTGAACAAGCAATGTTCTATAAAAATGACAATATTGATTCATATCATCATGAATTCGATCTATCAACCCCATTTGAAATAGAATTAGGTATAAAACTAGACAAAGATGAAATCTCCGCAATAACTAATTTCCTCATTTGTTCTACATGTGGTGCTGCCGCGAGTTCGCCAGGTATCGAACTTAACATGCTTAACGAATTGAAGAGTGTAATTGCAAATAATGCTAAAAAGTTGTTTAATTCTCTTTTCAATGGCGAAATTAGAATCAAAATTAACGCTGGAAATATCGGATATCCGATCGAACTTAAATTCTGCCTTAACAAAAACAATAAAAACATTATAATTGAAAGTTATGGAAATCTTTATATAGATGGATCAAGACGACCTAATAAAGGAAGCAACATTTTACAGGAGATTATAAACAAAATAAACGCAGTTTCTAATGTTTTAACTATAAGCGAAGATAGATCAAACGAATATATCGTACAACGAAAACAAGAAATCTCCCAATTAGTTTCAAACTTAAATGTAAATTGGTTCGTTAGCGATATAGGCGACCAAGATAGTAATAGACTCAGCATAGATGTTCCTGGTTTTCGTACCACAAGTAATATACTAAAAGGAGTTGAAAGTGCAGTTCGTGAATTTAACAGTTTTCTATTAAACAGAAGTATAAATGAAGAAGATTGGAATTTAAGTAAATTACTAGGTATGATATATACCACCTCGCTTATTCATGTATCCGATGTTCGATTGTCACCTACCAAAATAACTAACGATAATGATGTACCTTATAACACAAACTCATTCAATGGTTCTGAATTAGCTCTATTTCTATTTAGATTGAAAAATAGTACAAGCCTTTCAGATAGAATGAGATATAAAGAAATACAAAATAAATTTGAAGATTTCACAGATTCTCAATTTGATGTGGTACAAAAGCTAGTAAGAGAACCTGTTAACACAAATGAACTTGAGTTTATACCTTCCAAAGAACTTTTGAATACACCTACTATCCAAAGTCCAGATATTAACTTATTGGGCGTATCTAGAAGAAATAGTATTAAAACATATTATGAAATAGGGATACACATTAATTCCAGAACAACTTCTTCTTATTCTATACCTTTAGAACTTTCTTATGCTGGTTCACTAAGCATTTTACTTTTACTTACTGCAGTAATAAATATGGCAGATAAAGTTATTTTGCTCGATGAACCGGCTCAAAACTTACATCCAAGTAAACAAAGGGAATTAGCACATTTCCTAAATGAACCCCATGGGAATCAAATATTTCTTATAACACATTCTCCTTATTTTGTCAACCCTAAACTCCCCGATAAAATATTAAGATTTGAATTAACAAAAAATGGTACAACTATACACAAACTTAAGAATACTAAAAGACAAGTTAAAAATGATATAATAAAAGAAATGATTCGTTCTCCTAAAATTATTTCAATCCTGTTTATGCGAAAAGTTATCTTCGTGGAGGGAGCCGATGAAGAAGCGGCATTGCCAATATGGATTGAAGATTGCGATAATACTTTACAGTTAGATCGCAAAAATATTCAGATATTCGATGCCGGTGGAGATACACGGTTGATAACTCATAAACACATTGCAGAAGATTGGAACATTCCTTACAGACTTATTTGCGATAGGAAGACTGTGAAGAAATCTAAAGATCGGAAAAATTTCGCCAAATTTATAAAGAACGAAGAAAAATTAGGTAGGGCATACATATATCCATATGATGATTTTACAGAAATGTATCCAAAGCAAATATTAAAGAAATATGAAAAACAATTTTCAAATAGCGGTTGGAAGAAGAATCCTACAATTGCAAGATTAATAGCTGAAGAAAGCGACCCACCGCTTGAAATTGTTGAAAAAATTTACCCCTTTATTAAAAAGTTTGTTAATGAGTGAATATTGAAAATCCACAAATTATCTTAAATACATTCAAAATTTGATAGTTTATCACAAAATCTTAGTAAATTTCAAAAGGAGCTATTACTTTAGTATCTCAAAATACAGTTCTATAGGATAAGGAACAAATTGAAGGGTATCAAATCTCAACCGAAGTACTCTTAGAAAAGTCTTAAATAACTCATAATACTATATTAGTTATGCCAAAAAAGAAAATATCAAATGAAAATACAAAGCTTAACCTAAGATTGAATCTTATCTCAGAACAGCTTCGTAACATAGGTATACAATTGGATATCATAGACATAGATTTGATGAAGAGTTCAGTTGATTTTAGATTTGCAGCAATTTCAAAAGATATTAATGACGCTACGACTATTTTTATCCTGGCTTTTACTTTGCTTTATCTTGCTGGTGTAAGTATAGGTATATACGTTCACATTTCAAACGTAATTCTGATAGCCTCTTTAATAGTTGCAGTTCTTTTAGTTATCGGAGCTTATATCGGATTGGCAAATACCTTCAAATCTGCACGCACAGAACTTCAATCAATACAGAATGAAGGACGAACTCAGATTAAGGAAAAGAGAGATGAAAAACAAGGAGGAATGTAAGAGATAGATAATCAAGTTTACTAATTAAATTATTGAGAAACTGACTGGTTATACGTCATGGTTAGATTGATTATTAGATTACTATTGGCTGGAACATCTCCCCTAATAACCCATGAATATTGGGTGTAGGTAAGAACCTGAATGCCATCAACATAATTAAGTGACGAAGATTTCCCATAACTTACATTAACTAGGTTATATCTACAGTCAGTGCTTATATCATAAGATTGACATATCCCCGAACTACTTCCACTATCATTTATGTAAGATAAAGATACATTTTGCAGGATGCTACGATAAGGTGAAAAGATAAAATTAAAGTTTATCTTAGAATAATTATAATTTTTAATTAAAATACTATAAGTACAGTTTTGATTGATACAAGATTGATTTGACGATGGGATTACGGTTACAGTTCTATTAATCGTGTTTGTAGAAATAAAACTCATTGTAAAGTTAATACCAACATTCGTAGTGTTGCTTCTGTTCTTACTTAATAAAACATATCCTCTATGCTCGTTATCTGTTATGCTATTATTACATGAAAGATATATTGACCCACAAGAAATGATTGTATAATTGGGTAATAAACCATGACTTAAATTCTGATAGTTTATAGCACCCAATTTAGGCAATATTACAAAACTAACTCCATTGTTCTTGAAAGTTAAATTTCCCGTTACGTCTAAATAAGAGGTTGAAGATATTCCCAAAAATCCATACGTTCCATTGGTGTTTCTATTCGAAGTAGATATCTGAGCTTGCACATCACTATGCATAAGATGTGAAGCAACATTTGTAATGGATGGTTGATTGTAAATAGTATAGATGTATGGTAAATATGTCACAAATGGCACTAAGAAAAGAAACAGTATTGCGATTTCTAATATAAGATATAAGTGTATTTTTTCTGATCTAATATTTCTTATAAATTTCACAACCTTTATAGTTTTGATAACGTAGAATAAATAAGAAAACATAACTAAGAAAAATAGTACCCCTAAAATTAAGTAACCAGCTAGATTAAAATTAAGTAAATATATGCCAACTTTTCTATTTAGCAAGAGTACTAAGAGATAAGCTGAAATGATAGTTATGGAAGGTATAAAGACAGAACTAGTGTATATAACAAAATCACTAAACGTCTGTTTGGAAAACTTACCAACAACAAGCCTAATAATAATAAGTAAGATTATTGGAAATATAACTAACATTATTATATCGGGGAAGAATCCCGGAAGTGTTCCATTTGGGGTAGTCCCAGTTAAGTAACTTATGAAATTATCTAGTGAATAGGTCATGTGGTTAAGAAAATAGAATACCCCACCGCTAGTCTGATATGAAATTGCTCCTTCTGGATAAACGTTAAGTCCGAATGCTAATATCATATAAATTAACACAACTGAAGGTACGTAAACCAGAAGGCCCATGCTAAACGAACCTCCAAATTCAGCTAATGTTTTAATCTCTAGTTTCTCTTTATCCTTAAGTTTCGGTGCATAATAACCTATGAGAAATAATGGAAAGGTTAGGAATACTATTAGATAAATTAAATCAAGACTGGACATCTAACCAGATATTTATACCGCTAAGATAATAAATACTTAGAATAGTAACATTTCTAATATTGGTAAGACTTAAGAGAACGAATACCAGTCATCCAGATCCTTCTTTTTAATCGACTCTACTAAATTTTTTCTTACAAATTCATTGAGTATCATTGAAGTTATTCTGTCATCGTATTTATATCTACCAAGGAATACATAAGGATACCTAAAGAGCAGATTGCTTCTCTTATATCCACTTGTTTTATTAAGTACCTCTCGAAATTCATCTCTAGAGAAAGACTTTTTACCTAGAATATCTCTTGATGTATCCCATATATCTCTAAGATTTTCCTTTTCCATTATTCTATTAATCTGATGTTCGTATTCTCTTTCAGCTATCCATGTTAAGAACCACAAGTATGCTGCTATCATGATAGACAAAACCCAGATTCCAGTTACAATGGGCATTGAAATAACCAGTTCTAATCTTGGCCCGTAAATCGGAAGATTTGTCAGGCTGTTTGGGATTGCATAAATAAATGTTAATATACCAGCAATGGCTGTAGAAGATATTCGAGGTATTTCATATATCTTTCTAATCTGTTTGGTACCATATCCTATAGTGTCTTCCTTCTCTTTTTCAAGATTCCTTTGTTTTAATGTTGTTGCCAAATATTCAAGTGTTTTTAGAGATGATGCAGAGCTTTTTTTGTATATCGCAGGTAATCTTGAAATCTTTTTATTTACGTACCTATTCGCTACTCTTTTTGCCTCAGTGATCTGCTTGAACTTAGCTGCAGCATCCTTCTCCTTATTCTTATCTGGGTGATATTTAAGTGCAAGTTCTCGGAAAGCTTTGTTTATCTCTTCTTGAGTAGAATTTGATTCAATCCCAAGTATACGGAATGCCTCCTTCTTATTCATAGACTAGTCTCTTTTTAGTTAATATATTAATTTATTCCCAATTTATTATAAAAGAGTAACATTTCCTTGCTATAGCTATATCCCAACAATTCTATGCTCCGATCGAAATTTGAATCTACTAGTTCTAAAATAAGAACAAAAACGGAGAAAGTGAGCTTGTCTTGATTGCTTTTGGATGTTGATTAAACCTTACCAAGGTTTTGATCAAACTTTTACCAAAAGTTTGTTGTAAGGATTTAGTTGCGGTGCGCTCACAGCTCGCCGAAGCTCGCTGCTTACACGCCCGCCCTATCAAAGGGATGTAATATCCCCACCCTAAATGTCTCGTTTCGGATGCGGCTTCGTCCTTAGATGCTTTCAGGGCTTATCCGCTTAGCGCGTGGCTACCCGGCAGTGCCTTGCGACAACCGGTCCACTAGAGGCGCCGAAATCTCGTTCCTCTCGTATTAAAGATTTCTTATCCTCTGACACTAACACTCCCAGTAGTTGCTACCGTACTGTCTCGCGACGTACTGAACTCAGCTCATGTATCTCTTTAATGGACGAGCAGTCCAACCCTTGGGGGCTCCTGCACCCCCAGGATGAGATAAGCCCATATCGGTGTATCAAACGGCGGGGTCTATGTGAACTATCACCCGCCACGAACCGGTTACCTCTAGAGTAACTTGTTTGACAGCTTGGTGCCCCATTAAAAGAGCATCCAACGTTCGTTAAGTCGCTGTTTCCAGTCTGCGTTCCCCGCTTTTCGGAACACAGTCAGCCCTGCATTTGCCTTTGCGCTTCACGCTGGCTTTCCAAACCAGCTAAGCAGAGCATCGATCACTTTCGTTTCTTTATCGAAAGCAACCGCCCAGTCCAACTATCCATCTGCAGTTGTCCTATTTCTAGTAAGCCATGTAAAAAGCGAAGAGTGGTGTTACATTGACGCTCAGCCAAGGCCGGAACCCGGCTTCGACGCTCCCACTTACGCTGTGCAACGCCCTTCACACGACAGCAACAGACTATAGTCAAGTTTCATAGAGACTTCGCTACCCACTGAGAGAACGTGGCATGTACACCACGTAGTAATTTCACCAGGTTCCTAGTTGGGACAGTGGGACAGTCGTTACGCCCTTCATGCAAGTCGCCTATTAAGCGACGAGGTATTACGCTACCTAAAGAGAGTCAGAGTTACTCCCGCTCTTTGCTAGGGCTTAGGCCGGTTGAAACCGGGTTTCGCTGACTAGCGGTGAGCAGGCGTCACCCGCTGTACTCAGCCTTACGGCTGTGCGGCGAGTTGTGTTTTTGATAAACAGTCGCTGTCCCCTTGATAATGATACCTGCAATTCCTAATCGCAGGCATAGCTTGTAGATAACATACGCTACTATTTGGCCGATTTCCCTAACCAGGATTCCCCTGACACGACTTGGCTTTTTCAGCCAGCAGCACCTGTACTGGATCTAGGTACGATTTTGTACGATCGTTGCGTATTCCCTTTTCACTGGATCAGGAATTCGGGCATTGGCAGTTCATTTAGCTGCTTCTCCTCATAATGAGACTCCGCAGCCGTTTGCACCTGTTTGCAGCCCTATCCCCAAACGTCGGAAATACACCTTGTGTTGCCACGCCTACGTACAAAGCGCATGAATATTAACATGCTTCCCTTTCGTGTTATGGTGATTGGCCTAACACTTAGGATCGGCTAACTCCCAGCTGACGATCATTTCAAGGAAAACCTTGTGCTTCAGTCGAAATGGATTCTCACCATTTTATGCTGTTACTTATACCAGGATTTTCTCAACTGCGCATTCCATACTGGCTCACGCCGGTACTTCAAGATGCGCAGCACGCCCTCCTACCTACTCATCGTATCACGGTTTCGGTACCAAGTTTAGCCCCGTCCATCTTCAGAAAGCGCGATCTCAATCGGTACGCTATTACGCGTTTTTTAAAGGATGGCTGCTTCTGAGCCTACCTCCCGACTGTCTAAGACCACGCCCTCCTTCGATACACTCAACCTGGATTTGGGGACCTTAACCGTGTAGACCGTCTTTACGGCATCGTGATGCTAGCTTACCCAACATCGCCGACTCCCGGGGTCTACGCAGCGCACGCATTCGGAGTTTGACAAGGGGACTGGCCCTTTCGGACCAATAACCC
This sequence comes from Planctomycetota bacterium, assembly GCA_018968795.1. Taxonomy (GTDB): domain Bacteria; phylum Planctomycetota; class Brocadiia; order Brocadiales; family Brocadiaceae; genus REEB58. The sequence continues at coordinate 7,283 of JAGWZR010000042.1, forward strand.
CAAATCGGTCGCTCTACCGCGTACGCAAGCTCGCCCGAGGCTATCCTAAAGATACTTCGGAGGGGACCCGCTATTGCCAAGTTCGATAGGTCTATCGCCCCTACTCGCAGCTCACCCAACAGGACATGCCATGACAGGTTGCGGACCTCCATCGATCGTAAAATCGACTTCGTCCTGGCCGCGATTAGATCACATTGGCTTCGGGTCGAATATGGGTGACTTAGGCGTTTTCACGCCCTGCGCCTCATTGCTTGCGCGCACTCGCTTTCACTTCGCATGACTAGCATGCTTGCCACACATATGCACTCCCTGGCTCTTGCTTCGAGAAGAAAGATATGATATTGGTCCATTCCCTTCGTGCCGGCATTACTACCGGCGACTTCTGGGACATTCATTCCTTCCACACCATACCTTCTCGTAACCACCTAGTTTCAGATCTTTGCAATCCCATACGTATGGGTTCTTTTCAGCTTTCGCTCGCGCTACTTGTTCGCTATCGGTCTCCAGCCAATATTTAGGGTTGGGGTTTAGTGCCCCCGTGTTCGTGCGACGTACTCAGGCCGCGCTACTCATTCCGGCATATCTAAAATTGCTACGCTTACGAGGCTGTCACTCTCTGTGGCGGTTTTTTCCAAAACCTTCAACTCGCAATCCTAGACTAAGCCGACCACATCTACCAATATTTGCACATTGGAATTCGGTTTGCCCTCCTTGCCTTTCGCTCGTGTTACTCAGCAAATCTCTTTTGATTTCTCATCCTGCGTCTACTAAGACATTTCAGTTCGACGCGTTGGCTTACAGCACTATTCATACTGTATGATTCGGAAATCCCGGGTTCAAAGGCTGACATGCGCCTACCCCGGGCTTATCGCAGCTTGCCACGTCCGTCATCGCTGCTGGAGCCAAGCCATCCCCTAGGTGGCTTATAAAATCTTGACAAGCTCACTTCTCCTCAAATCAGCCGCAATCATGCGGCATCACAATTGTAATCATGGTCAATCGATCGTAGAAACTCAGGAGATGGCATATGCTATCTCCCTTACATTCTTCATCAAGCCGTTTTAAAACAAGCTCTCAAAACACGAAGCCTCTACAAGCTCATGCTGGCCATAACTGCACCAGAATTGATAATGCATTAATCTTTATAAAGCTTCTTCGAAAGGCTGTGTCAATAAGGCTAAGCCTGATTCGAAAGGATCACTTCAGATACACCGAATCAAGACCTTCCTTCTTCGAAGCCTTGTATAAGTTTTCGTCTCCTGTAAAGAGCCTGATGGAGCCAGACTTGCGGCATGAGGTAATCTGCAAGGCGTCGAATATGTAGATATGATGCCTGACCACATATTGCAAGGAGTTAATAACCAATTCATCGTCAACGGATACGATCTCTACGGATCCTGAGTTCTTCATGCGTGCAGTCTCATCTGCGAAGGATTTGACTATCGACTCCTCTTTGAGCTTGTTCTTTCTTTCATATTTGCCCAGCACTCCAGTGACCTCACCTATATTAAGGATGGAGAAGCATATGTTGTGCTCTCCTATTTGAGCGTCATTGTATACGCTGTCTATAGCATCAGATCCCTCCTCTGGGATGTAGCGCTTGACGATAGCGCTAGTATCCAAGTATACGCTTCTCTCTGGCATCCCTCATCTCCCTTATCACTTTTGCACTGCCGAATCCCTTTTTGAGCGCCTTTCTCTGCTTCACCACGTCTTCAGAGCTTATGTACCCTTTCTTGAGCCCCAGCGCCTTGATAATGTCGTCCATGATATCCCTCTTTGTAAGCGAGATTATGAGCTCTTCAAACTCCTTGCTAAGCGTGGTCCCGTTCTTCGAAGCGTAGATCTTCCCCTCCCTTATCACATCCTCGTCCACAGAGAGGGTGAGCTTCGTGTTCTTCATTGTATCATACGTATATACGTATGCACGTATAAATACCTTTCGCTTGCCACAGCCATCTCGCTCTGCGATAAGCATATATTAAGATATATAATTATATACTTTAGTATTATTGACCGTTAAAAGCTTCTTCGAATGGCACTTCCCTTCCAGGACAAGCACATTGGCATCTCCCAAGAGCCTGCGCCTGGCAAAGGTTTTTATATGTATTGACTAATATTGATATATTATACAATAAGTGTATTAAATGACTATATTAATCAATATAGACTCGCTGCCTTACGTCTTCAGAATCGGTTCCATTATCAAAACCTCGAAAGGAAGACTTACCAGAAGGAGGCTCGGATATCTTATAGGCAAATTGCTCGACGAGAAGAAGCTGCTGAAGATAGGCAACGGCCTATACTCGAAGGGGGGGAATGTCTTTTACATAGCCTGTTACGTGTACAAAGGCTACATAGGACTTTCGTCTGCGCTGTATCTTCACGGGCTCAAGACAGAGGTGGAGGGAACAGTATATGTGTGCACATCATCTCCAAGAAAGGGCATGCGGATTATGGACAGCATGTTGGTGCCTGTGAATATGTCCGGTTTACAGTACGGCACCACAGAGCTTGCAATGGAAGAGAAAAGGGTGATGGTGTCTACATACCCCAAGACAGTATTTGACATGCTGGCAAAGCCCAGGTATGCGAACTACTTCGACATGTACAGAGCGCTGAACGAGAGGCATATGGAAAAAGAGGAATGGGATGAACTTCTCTACTACGCGAAAAGCTCTAGTACAACGCAGATCAGAAGGATTGGATACGCAATGGAGGGCATCGCACCTGGTCGGTTCACCGACGAGCTCCTGAAGCTCAGCGGCAGGAAGCCCGGAGCATCGTTCTTCTTCAGACACAAGGCCGTGAATTACAGCATGAAATGGAAGCTGTTTGACGATCTTTCCGTCAGGAGGTGGCTCAATGCCGTATGACGTGAACATCGACCAGTTTGCGTTGCGTACGGGCATCAACGCCGATAGGCTTAGAAGGAACCTTGAGACATATCAGGCTCTAGCCGAACTCTTTCCGCTGCTGGAAGCGTCAAGGTGCAAGGTCGGTATGTTCGGCGGCACAGCCATTAACAAGATATACTTTGGAAAGGCGCAGCGACTCTCCTATGACATCGATATATTTGCCTACGACTATCAAAGGACTATAAAGATCCTGAAGGAGAACGGAGCTTTTGCCAAGTATTCCGCAGCAGTGACCTGGAGCAGGAAGGTTACCGCTACGAAGATGTCTTTCAAGGATGTCATACTGGACGTCGTGGACGCAAAGAACATAGCCGAGCAACCTGCAAAGATGCAGGCCTTCGATCTGCTCTACTACATGGGCCAGCTGGTGCCGCCTGTTGTGGTGCCATCATACAGCCTTGAATATCTCCTGGCTCACAAGACTCTCGCAATGCTCGACAGGCATGAGATGAAGGATATATACGATATGTGGTTCGGAATACGGCTGATGAAGGAAAAGGTAGCATATTACAGGGAGTTAAGGAAGCTCGCAAAGCAGAGGAAGACGGAGGACCTTGCAGTCTACACGGACTTTCAGCTCAGGATAATGATATCGAACATCGAGTACTACAAGTACAAAAGGATAGAGGTAGTAAGTCAACCTGATACAGGCATAATGTTGAGGGAGATAAAAGCCTTTATGGACAGGCTGCTGGTTTCCTGAAATATGAAGCCCCCATCAAATCTTTATAAAGCTTTTTAAATAGGCGTGCAATAAAGGGAACCACGTCAACACTTAAGCTTTAATATCTTATAATACATTATAATCATCTATAAAGGATGATAAAATGACCGAGGAGACAACAACGATACAGGTCACAAAAAGGGACAGCAGGC
>JAGWZR010000352.1 GCA_018968795.1 Planctomycetota bacterium
CTCAGGTGTCCATGGAGGATCAATGCCTTATTATATTCTTTGAGGATTTCTCTCATTTCTTCAAAAGATGGGGAGTGAGGCGGACAAGTGAGCTTTTTCCCGTACTCTTCGCACCCATATTTACATTTTAATTGGACCCATCGTCCAACGGTAATCGTGTTGGTATGGATGACAATTGCCTGGCTGCAACCCAATTCTACAGCTTTTTTGATCAGTTGATTGAACAAAGTATGAGGGTCAGGCGGTGATGTAATAACAGTCTGAATGCCGGGTTGCGCTGCCAAATCTGTGTGCATAGGTAAATCTCCTAAAGGGTATGCTTGCGACTCGCCGTTACTATAAACGAGAAGAGGCGTTTAATCAAATAATTTTTCTTTAAAATGCGCCTGGAGACATTTTATTGACAGGGACAATTCATACGGTATAATCGACAGGAAAAGTAAGGCTACTTTTCTCAAGAACATTTTCCATGACTTACATAATGCCACTGCCACAGCATTATCATTGCTTATGAAGGAAGCCAAGAAACGTCCCACGATCAAGCAACTTCCCACTCATGAACGACCGCGAGAAAGACTCATCCAAAGCGGCGATGAATATCTAACGGACGCCGAACTCTTGGGAATCATCATCCGCGACGGCACCACAAACTACAGCGCTGTTGATTTAGCCCAAGAGCTTCTTTCCAAGTACGGTGATTTTCGCAAGTTGAGTTCGGTTTCTATTGGTGAATTGTGCAAAGTAAGGGGGATTGGCCCAGCGAGAGCCGCCCAGATAAAGGCGTCGCTGGCAATTGCCAAACGGTTTTCAACCATTTCTGTAAAGCCCAGCCAACAATTTAAATGTAGTAGGGATATCTTTAATCATTTTCATGAACGATTGCGGGAAAGAAAACAAGAGGTCTTTTTTATTGTTTTACTTGACAATAAGAATCGGATCATCAAAGAATTAGATATTTCCAAAGGCAGCCTGACGTCTAGCATTGTCCACCCCAGAGAGGTATTTAATCCCGCAATCAAAGAATCCGCAGTTTCTGTAATCTTTGTGCATAATCATCCTTCCGGCGATCCTGAACCCAGCAAGGAAGATATTCAGATGACTCGGCGATTATTAGAAGTAGGGGATGTTGTTGGTATAAAAGTTTTGGATCATATTATCATAGGCAATGAGTGTTTTGTGAGTCTTAAGGATAAGGGTATTATATCTTGACAATGACTTTTGATATGCTTATACTTATTTTTGTTGCTTATCACTCTCCACGCCTCTATCAACGTATTAATCCTTAAATCTTGAATGCGTCTTACCTGTTAATCCGTTATTTAAGGTTTTAAAATATGTTTTTGGTAAGTATTGGTTTTTAAGGTAAACAATGAATGTAATCAGCGCCCATAGCTCAATTGGATAGAGTCACGGACTACGAATCCGGAGGTTGGAGGTTCAAATCCTCCTGGGCGCGTTTTTAAATTTTGCGTGGCAAATAAATAATTCCACTTAGTGCATAACACGTGTAAATTTGCTTTAATTATGGAAGACGCTGCGAGCAAACACGAATATTTCATGCGGCAGGCTGTTATAGAAGCCGAAAAGGCCGTAGAGAAGGACGAAGTGCCCGTTGGCGCCATACTTGTCTACGGAGACCGCATTATAGCCCGTGCGCATAATCAACGGGAAATGCTGAAAGACCCTACCGCTCATGCAGAAATGATAGCGATAACCCAGGCGGCAAGCTATCTGCAAAGTTGGCGATTAACAGGGACAACAATATACGTTACCTTAGAGCCTTGCGCAATGTGCGCCGGGGCGTTAGTGCAGTCAAGGGTCGACACCCTTGTTTATGGAACTGTGGATAAAAAGGCTGGGGCATGTGCATCGGTTATTAATCTCGTCCAGGAACCCAGGTTTAATCACCGTTTGAAGGTTATACCAAATATCCTTGCTGATGAGTGTAAGTATGTTTTACAAAAGTTCTTTTTAGAGAACTGCCGTACAAAGTGACTTTTAAACCAGCAAGAGAAACCACAGGTTACACAGATTTTATAATTATTGGATTCTACAGTTAATAGTTCATTGGGCTTCTTGGGTTTGCTCAGTTAACACAAGAAA